>VHCO01000034.1 GCA_016871715.1 Verrucomicrobiota bacterium | reverse complement strand
GGTCTTTGGTCACGCGCAGGACTTCTTCGGGCGTGGTGACACCGGCACGCACGAGGCGCCAGCCGTCTTCGCTGAGGACGCGCAGGCCGTTGCGGCGCGCGGCGGCACAGATTTCGCCGCTCGAGCGGTTTTCGAGGACCATCTGGCGCAACTCGCTGTCGATGTCCATCCACTCGAAGATGGCGTGGCGGCCGTGGTAACCGGTTTGGCGACACTCGCGGCAGCCGACGGCGCGGTAGACGGTGGTCTGGGGTGGGATGTCGATCTGGGCCTTGAGGGCCTGGGTGGCGGGGGAGGTGTCCGGTTGCCGGCAATGGCGGCAGAGGACTCGGACCAGGCGTTGGGCCAAGACCGCTTCGAGGGAAGAGGCGACCAAGTAAGGCTCGACGCCCATGTCGACCAGGCGGGTGACGGCGCCGGGGGCGTCGTTGGTGTGGAGGGTCGAGAAGACCAAGTGACCGGTGAGGGAAGCCTGGACGGCGATCTGGGCGGTTTCCTTGTCCCGGATTTCGCCGATGAGAATCACGTCGGGGTCATGGCGGAGGATCGAGCGGAGGCCGCGGGCGAAGGTGAGCCCGGCCTTTTCGGAGACCTGGATTTGGTTGACGCCGCGGAGTTGGTATTCGATGGGGTCCTCGATGGTGATGATTTTGCGGATCGAGTCGTTGATTTCGTTGAGGGCGGTGTACAGGGTGGTGGTTTTGCCGCTGCCGGTGGGGCCGGTGACCAGGATGATGCCGTGCGGCAGGCCCAGCACGCGGCGGAAGGAACGCAGCTCGCGCTGGTCCATGCCCAACTCGGTCATGCCGAGGAGCGTGGCGTTCTGCCGCAACAACCGCAGCACGACCGCTTCCCCGTGCAGCATGGGGATGACCGAGACGCGAATGTCGACCTCGCTCTGATCGAGCCGGATTTTGATGCGGCCGTCTTGAGGAAGCCGTTTCTCGGCGATGTTCAGGTGGCTGAGAATCTTGACGCGCGACACGATCGCCGGCTGGAACCGCTTGATCTGGGCGGGCACGGGGATTTCTTGGAGGACGCCATCGATGCGGTAGCGGATGCGCAATTCATCTTCGAAAGGCTCGAGGTGGATGTCTGAGGCGCGCAGTTCGATGGCATCGCGCAAGACTTGGTTGACGAACCGGATGATGGAGGCATCTTCGGCCGCACCGTCCAGGTTGGTGTCTTCCTGGGCGTCGTCATCGACGACTTGGAGGGCGGTTTCTTCGTCGAGGGTGTCGATGGTATCGGCGCCCACCCCCAGCCGCTTCTTCATCTCGCGCTGGATCGCCTCGCTCGAGGCCAGCACCGGCTTGAGATTCAGTCCGGTCAACGTCTTGAGCGCGTCCAATCCCTGGGTGGCAAAGAGGCGGCTGGTGGCGACCTCGACGGTCCCGTTGAGACGGCGCAGGGGCAGCAGCTCTTCCTTCAGGAGGATGCGGGCCGGGAACAAGGAGAGCAACTGGCGATCCGGTTCGATGTCGTCGAGGGTAGTGAAGCCCAGGTCGTATTCGGCGGCCAGCCAGCGCAAGACATCTTCCTCGGCTTGGGGCGCCGGTTGGGTGCCCCGTGCGCTCTCCCGCAGCAGCGTGGCCGCGTCTGCGGCGGACAGCCGCTTTGCGGCGACCATTTGGTCAAGCAACTGCTTAAACGCCGACTCGGGAGGGTTGGGCTCGGTCATAACGGAGGCGCAGTTCGAGGGGTTCGAGGTAGCTCGGCCCGCCGGCCGTGGCTGGCAGGGTAGTTGGGTCGGCCGGCGGGCTGAGCGAGTGCGAAGGACTACTGTTGAAGCATGGTAAGGATGGCCCACCGTTCGCAAGTAGGGCGCGCGGTCCCTTGCGCGCCGCACACCGCTGTGGATACGGGAGGCCGCGGCGCGCAGAGGACTGCACGGCCGCAGACGACCCTACGATGCATAACGACGGCTCCTGGGTCCACACCGGGCCTGATCCGCTAATGGGTGACGATGCCGCGCAGCCGCGCGATGGCTTCCTGGCGCACGGACAGGACCTTGAGCAAGTCCTCCTGAGCGGCGTCGAGGGCGGCCTGCTTGGCCTTGCGCGACTCGATGAACTTGGCCATGGTTGCCTTCAACTCGGCATTCGAGGCCTTGGATTCGACGGCGCGTTGGAGAGCCTCGGCGTCCGGGTCGGACTGCTGGCCGAAGCGCCGGCCTCCGCCTTGGTCACCGCCGCCCCCCGGACCGCCCGGACCGCCCTGGCCGCCGGGACCGCCTCGGCCGAACATGCCGATCATGCCCATAGCGCCCCCGAATCCGGAATCGCGCCGGGCCTCCATGACCTTGGTGACTCTTGGGCCGATGACTTTCCACTCGTCTTCGCTTTGGACTTCGAGGGTTTCCTTGAACCGGTCCATCATACGTTCCTGCATTTGGGCCGGATCGAAGTTAGGCCGGCCTTGACGGTCGCCGCCCCCTTGGCCGCGATCCGGGCGTTGGGCCATCACATTGACCGAGCCGGCCAGCACGAGGGCGGACAGGCCGGCGAACCACACCGACTTGAATACTCTGTTCATGGGTACTTTCTACGGTTTTGTTTTTGTCGCGAAACACGGCCGGGCGCAGTTTTCGGAGTCCGCCCGCTCTGTTCCGTTCGGCCTTCGAGCAGGACGGGTGCCAGGGCAGGTTTTACGGGGGTTGCGCGTCCAAGTGCGCAGTTTCTTCTCAGGGTGGCGGCACGGCGTGCGCAGGCTTTGCGCAGGGGCATGGGGTCATCCGCAAACCGCGGGGGCGGCGGCTCGGGGTTGGGCACACCGCGGCCTCAGTTGGCGGCGTGAGCGCCGGCGGGGTGGGGTTGGGGTGGCGGGGAGTTGGGGAGGGGGGGCAGGCTGCTCGGGGTGGGGGGCAGCGGCGGGGTCGGGCCCAGGCCCGGAGGCAGGGGCGGGACTTTGGCCACGAACTCGCGCCAAGCGCGGCGTTCGGCGGGGGTCATGAGGTCCCAGCGGGCGGCCTTCTGAAGGAATCGGGCTTGGTCGACTTCGTTCATGTCGAGGAACCGGTTAAAGGCCTCGATGCACTTGGCGCGTTGGTCGGGGGGCAGGCTGGCAAAAGCGCTCAGGGTTTGGGCTAGGTGCGAACGCTCGGGCGAGCTGAGGCGTCTGAGGGCGGCCTGCTTTTCCGAGTCGCTCAGTTCGAGGAAGAGGGTGAAGTGACGGGAGAGGCGTTGCCTTTGGTCAGCCGGCACTTTCCACCACCGGGCAAGGTCGGCCTGGATTTGCGTGCGGCGTTCGGCGGGGAGGACGCGGAGCATGGCTTGCTGCTCGGTTGGGCTGCTGGCTTCGAACTTCGGGAACCAACGCAGTCGGCTTTCGTTTTCGAGGAACTCGCGCTGGTGTTCGGCCGGTAGCCGGTCCCACTCGCGAAGCCTGTCCAGAATCAGTTCACGGTCCGAGGCCGGCACGAGGCGGAGAGATTCGGCGCGGTCTGCGGGGGCCAAGCGGAGCAGGGGGAGCAAGAAGAACCGCAATTGGAGCAGGCGCAGGCGCAACTCGCGCTCGGCGGGGCTGACGGAGTCGAACTCCTGCAAGCGATCGCGCAGGTAGGCGCGGTGGTCCTCCGGCTTGTCCGCCAGGGCGTGCTCGCGTTGGGCTGGGGCCATGGCGAGCAGTTGGCGGAAGGTATCGACCGGGTTGCTGGGCGCGGGGGGGAAGGGCGGCGCGGAGGTCGAGGCGACCGTCTGCGGGTTCGCCGGGGCAGGAACCGAAGGAACAGCGGAATGGGGAGGGAGGGGGGCTGGGGGCGGGTCGGCTCCGCGGGCCCCAGCGGCTCCGAGCAGGAGGGCAAGGCCCAGACAGTGGATGGGGATCGGACGGCCCATAGCGACCGGGGGCTACTGCAAGACCTCGAGGAGCTCGGCGTCCAGGGCCAGGGAAGAGCTGGGCAGGACTTGGACCGACTCGAAATCTCTGAGGGCGTCGACGCTGGGCAGGCTGGAGTAGGCGGCGAGGGTCGCGACGCTGTCGATGAGGTTGGCGCGTGCTTGGGCGCGGAAATAGCGCTGCGTGCCCAAGACCAGGCCGAGCAGGAGCACAGCCGCAGCCGTTTGCCAGCCCCAGCCGGCGTGGCGGACCCAGTCCAGCCACGCGAACCGCGGTGACCCGCGACGGTGCGAGGGGCGGTGTCCTAGGGGACGTTCGACGGCGCGGCGCACCCGGGCGGAGAAATCCGCGGCGATGGGGACATCGGGCAAGCCGGTGAGGAGCTGGGTCAAGCGCAGCTCGGATTCCCAGTCCGGGCGGGTTTCGGGCCGGGATTGCAGCCAGCGCTCGAGTTGGGCGTGTTCGCCGGCGCTCAGGGGGCGGCGGGCGGCGATCTCGCGCAGTTCGTGGGCTTCGGACTCGTTCATCGCGTCACCAGCGGGTGAAAAACCGTGGGTCGGTCAAAGTTGCGGTTCACTTGGGCTTTTCCTCCCAAGCGCCGGTGCGCAGGTAGGCCTTGAGCCGTTGTTTGAGCGTTTCCCGGGCGCGATGGATCAGGGACTTGGTGGCAGAGAGCGAACAGCCGAGGGTGGCGGCGATGTCCTCGTACGAGAGCTCCTCTTGTCGGCAGAGCAGGAGGGCGATGCGCTGGTTCTCAGGCAACGCGCGCAGGGCCGCCTCGACCTTCTGTTCAAGTTCGCCGTGGAGCAGGGCCTCGACGGGGCCGGGGGTCAGAACGTCTGGGTATTGCCGCCGGGCTTCGGTATCGTGGACGGGATGAGGAGCCTCGAGGGATTCCGCCGGATGCCGAGTGCGCCGCCGGATTTCGTTGAGGCAGAGGTTGCGGGCGATGGTGAAGAGCCAAGTCGAGAATTTGGCGGAGGCGCGGTAACGGCCGGCGGACCGGTAAACCTGGACGAAGACCGCTTGGGCCAAGTCCTCCGCTTCGGCGGCGTCTGGCAGTGTGCGGTAGAGCAGGTTGATCACCGGCTGCTGGTACTTCTTGACCAGGGCCTCGAATGCCGCCAGGTCGCCGCGCTTGACCCGCAGCATCAGCGTGGCATCCGGATCGCGCTGGGCGCCCATGACTCGGAGAGTGTAGCAAACACCGGCGGCGGGACAAGGTTCCAGGGGCCGGCAATTCGCCGTTGCAGGAAGTCCCCGGGGCAGATTAAGCTGTTGGCCATGCGAACCGGGGCCTACCGGCGGGCCGTTTGATGAAGCATTTCCTCGAGTTCGAGAAGCCGATTGTCGAGCTGCAGCGCAAACTGGACGAGCTGAAGAAGCATCCGGAGGCGCACTCGTTGGATCTGAGTCTGGAGGAGGAAATCGCGCAGATGGAACGTAAGTTGGCGGAGACCCGCCGCGAGGTCTTCTCCCAACTGAGCGCCTGGCAACGGGTGCAACTGGCTCGCCACCCTAAGCGCCCCTACACCCTGGACTACCTGGCCACCGCCTTCACCGACTTTCAGGAGTTGCACGGTGACCGGCTCTTTGCCGACGACCGGGCGGTGGTGGGCGGGTTGGCGCGGTTGGAGGACGAGCGCGTGTTGGTGGTGGGGACGCAGAAGGGGCGCGACACCAAAGAGAACATTCTGCGCAACTTCGGATCGGCGCATCCGGAGGGGTACCGGAAGGCGCTGCGGCTGATGCGCTTAGCCGACCGGTTTGGCCTCCCCATCATCACCTTGATTGACACCGCAGGCGCTTACCCGGGCATTGGGGCCGAGGAACGGCACATTGCCGAGGCGATTGCCGTCAATCTGCGGGAGATGACGCTGTTCGAGGTGCCGATCATCGCCGTCATCCTGGGCGAGGGCGGCTCGGGTGGGGCCCTGGGATTGGGGGTGGCCGATCGGGTGTTGATCCTCGAGAACGCCTATTACTCGGTGATCAGTCCGGAAGGGTGTGCGGCCATCTTGTGGAAGGACCGCGCGGCCGCCCCAAAGGCGGCAGAGGCTCTCAAGATCACGGCCAAGGACCTGCTGGGGTTCAAGCTGGTGGACGAGGTGATTCCCGAGCCGCTGGGCGGGGCCCACAACGACCTCGCCACGATGGCTGAGACCCTGAAACTCCACCTCTTGCGTCACCTGCGCGAGGTCCAGGCCCGCCCGGTGACCGAACGGCTGCAGCAGCGCTACGCCAAGTACCGTGCCCTGGGCCATTTCCTGGACCAACCAGCTCCGCCCCTGCCGCCTCCCGAGGGGGGCGAACCCGCCATGGACGGTTGACCCAGTCCGATGCTTTACCCACTGATATTCGAGCCGATCCTCAAGGAGCGGGTCTGGGGCGGACGCAGCTTGCAGCGTTTGTACAACAAGTCTGTGCCGCCCGGGACGAAGATTGGGGAGGCGTGGGAGATCAGCGACCGCGAGGGAGACGTCAGCGTCATTGCCAACGGCTCGTTGGCGGGGCAAACCCTGCACGGGTTGGTCGAGCAGCGCAGCGCCGAGTTGTTGGGCGAGGCCGGTCCCGTCCAGGGTCGGTTCCCGCTGCTGCTGAAGATCATCGACGCCCGCGAGAACCTCTCCCTGCAAGTCCACCCGCCGCCCGAATACGCGCAGCGGGTGCGGGGCGAGCCGAAGACGGAGATGTGGTATGTGGCCGAGGCCACTGCCAGCGCCGAGTTGTTGGTCGGCCTGCGCCGAGAGGTCAAGCGGAGCCAGTTCGAGCGAAAGATCGGCGACGGGTCGGTGGCCGATTGTTTCCACCGGATTCGGGTGCGGGTGGGCGATGCCATGTTCTTGCCCAGCGGCCGGGTGCACGCCATCGGCGCAGGCAACGTGGTCTTCGAGGTCCAACAGAACTCGGACACGACCTATCGGGTCTTCGACTGGAATCGAACCGGGCCGGATGGCCAGCCGCGCGACTTGCACATCGAGCACGCCCTCCAATGCATCGATTTCGACGACCAAGAACCGTCGCTTATCCACAGCGTCTCCCAGCCCCAAGGGGAGGCTGAACGACGCGATTTGGTCAGCACACCTCTGTTCAGCGTCGCTGAGTTCAAGGCCCCGGCTGGCTATGTGGATTCGCTGGGCCGGCTGGACCGGCCGGTCATCTTGGCCGTGGTCTCGGGCCATCTGATGATTCGGCACGACGCCACCGCCACGCAACTGGCGCTGGGGGCCGGCCAATTCTGCCTTGTGCCCGCCAGCGTGGTGGACGCCGTGGTCGAGACCGAGTCGACCGCGGCGTACCTGTTCATTCAGCCGGGGAGTGAGCGGCCCAAGTCCGCCGGCGGCGCCTCGGCCGACGGTGAAGAAGGGGCGGCGCCATCGTGGGAACACTACCGGTCACACCCGCGACGGTACCGGTCGGGTGACGAGCTCTATCGCCGCGGCCACATTCCGAGTCGGCGCCGGGTGAAGAAGGCGATCACCAAGCGGCTGACCTATGCGCCGCTGCTGAAGATGCTGGTGCTCAACGCTTGGTTCCGCGCCGCCTTCCTGCTGGCCGTGGGCATGGGGCTGTCGGTGGCGGTCTTGTTGCCGCGACTGTGGACCGTGACCCCGGCGGGCTTCTTGCCCGAGGTGAAGGTCAGCCTGCTGGACTTGGCCCAGGCTCGCATGTTGCGGAAAGGCGCCGAGGAAGCGGCGGCGAAAGGGAACCTCGAGGCAGCGGACTACGCCTGGCAATCCGCGCTGGCCAACAACCCGGGTGATGCCTCGCTGGCCCGCGGTTACCTGCGCAACGTGATGGGGCAAGAGTTGACCGACCCGAGACGGTTCCGGCCGGCCTTGCGCAACGCCCTGTGGCTGCTGCGCCTGACCGGGACCAACCACGTGGACTTGGACTTGGCCGTGCGCCTGTTCGACAAGTTCCGCGTCTACGAACTCGCCTACCAAGCGCTCAAGCCCTTCGCCGCCAAACTCGATCCCGAGCTGGAGCCGTTCTATCTCAAGTCCTTGTTCTTCGAGGAAGAAATGGACCAATTCGCCCGGCGCTGGGACCAACTCGGCAGCGCTCAACAGGCGGACCCGGAACTGCAGATCTTCCGCGCCGCCTATCAGGCGGGCTGGGGTCCGCCCGGATTCGCCCAAGCCGGCCGCGAGCGTTTGGCGGCTGAGCTCGGCGACGCCTCGCCGCACCGGATCATTGCCAACCGGCTCATGCTGGCGGTGAGCGCTCGCGTGGGCGATGTCGACACCTACGGCAAGTCGCTGCAACAACTGGGGCGATGGCAAGCGGACAATGCCTTGGATCACGCGGGCTACTGGAAGCTGTTGGCGGCGACGGGTCGCAGGCAAGAGGCGCTGGACAGCGCTCGGGCCTATGCCCATCCGCCCAAGACGAGCACCGAGGTGCTGCGCCTCGCCCGGCAGTACCGAGAGCTGGGGCTCTTGACCGAGGCGCGCGGGCTGCTCGATTCGTACGCGCCACAGTTCGTGCAAGACGACGAGCTCTGGATCGCTTACGGCAATCTGCTGTTGGATCTCAGCGCCTGGGAGCACCTTGGCACGGTGGCGCAGCGCATGCGCCAGTTGCCCCCCTTGCGCGCCCGGCTCGAGGCCTTCAGCGACTACCTCGAAGGGCGCGCGGAACTGGGCAAGGGCAAGCGCGCCTTGGCCGATATGCTGTTCGATCGGGCGAGCCAGGCCAAGTTCCCCGATCCGGGGCTGGCGCTGGTCGCCGCGAGTGAGATGGTGAGACTCGGGTTCCCAACTGAGGCCAGTCGGATCTTGGCGGAGTTGGACGCGCACCCTGACAAGACCGAGGGGTACTGGCAGGCGGTGTTCGGGGCGGCGACCCAGCTCAGAGACGTGGAGCGGCTGGTTGCATCGGCTCAGGCCCTGCACGAAGCGCAACCGCAGAACCATTTCTACGCCAACCGCTACGCCGCCTCCCTCCTGGCCCAGCGGCAAGAACCCGACAAGGCCATCCGCCTCACCCTCCAGATCTTTACCGCTGCGCCCGAGTCCGTCGTTGCGCGCATCAACCACAGCCTAGCCCTGCTGTTGAACCACCGCTCCCGCGAGGCGGAACGGCTCCTGGCCACGCTCGATCTCGAACGACTCGACGCCGAATCGCGCGGGTCGTATCACTTGGCCCGGTTCGAGCTCTACTATCTCCAGGGCAAGAAAGATCTCGCCCGAGAAGTCCTCAGCCAGATCGACCGTGACCCGCTGTATCCGCCCCAGCGCGCCTGGCTCGAACGCTGCCAACAAGAGCTGTTGCCGCCGGTCGATGAGCCGGCGCTCATGTCCGAGCCTGAGGAAGAGCCGCCCAAGACCCGCGCTCCCGATTCGGCTCCGGCAGTGCCCGAGGGCCAGCCGCCCAGCCCGTGAACCGCTTGGCGAGGCGGTCGGATCGGGTGTCGCGGGGTGCCCCGTGCGAGAGCGCCCCCGGCGTGGCGCGGCGGGGACGCAAACGCCCGCTTGACTAAGTTCGGCCCAGCAACAATATTGCCCGGCTATTTTCTGACCGCCCCCACGGGTTGAGTCCGTGAAGAAACCTATGCCCAAATCAAAGGTCCACAAGCCTACTGCCACTGTCAAAGAGGGCAGCCGGCGCAAGCAGCGTTCGGCGCCGAAGCCCGCGGCCAAGGCCAAGCGGCCCACCAGCCGCGCCCCTGCGCCTCCGTCGGCCCGCGTGCCGGTGACACCGGCGGTGCCCGCTGCGCCCGCCGCGCCGGTGGGCGGGGTGCCGCCCCGTCTGACGTCGGCGGACGGCGGCCCCAGCAGCCCGGTCGGGCCACTGACCGAGGGGCGTGCTCCCGGGAGCTTCGATCTGCAGGACAAAGTGAAGGAGTTGCTGCGGTTGGCGCAGGAGCAGGGCTACCTGACCTACAACGACATCAATGACGCCCTCCCGGACAGCGTCGTCAGCCCCGACGAACTCGACGAGATCTATACCAAGCTGCGCAACCTCGAGGTCGAGATCGTCGACCAAGCCGAGGTCGATCGGGTCAAGCAGCCCGAGCCGGACGAGGAAGATGACAAGGCTCGGCTCGACATCCTCGATGACCCGGTGCGCATGTACCTCAAGCAGATGGGCCAAGTCCCGTTGCTGACCCGTGAGCAAGAGGTCGAGATCTCGAAGCGGATCGAAGACGCGGAAAACGAGGTCAAGCGCATCATCTACAGCTTCGGTTTCGCCGGCAAAGAACACATTGCACTGGCCGAAAAGCTCATCTCCGAGCCGCCCAAGGAACGGTTTGACCGCGTGATTCTCGACAAGAAGATCGAAGGGCGAGAGAACCACCTGCGCGTGCTGCGCAAGTTGGTCAAGGATGTCCGGGCGGTGGACCAGGCGGTGGACGACCGCTACGCCCATTGGCAGCATGACCACGTCGGCAAGGGTCGCAAGGAGAAGCTCGAGACCGAGTTCCGCAAGTTCGACACCAAGCTCCAGGCCACCTTCGTGCGGTTCTACTACAAGCAGAAGGTGATCGAGGAGATGGCGCTGGTGGCCGACAACATCCACGACAAGATCCAGATGAGTCTGCGCACCATTCTCGAGCTGGAACAGCAGCGCAAGAGCCCGCCCCAGCAGCAGATCATCGAGTCGGAACGGCGCAAGATCAAGGCGCTCGAGGAGTTCGTACGCATGCCGTACCTGGATTATCTGCACGCTTATCAGCAGCTCCAGCACTTCACCCGCAAGGCGCATCAGGCCAAGACCGAGATGGTCGAGGCCAACCTGCGCCTGGTCATTTCCATCGCCAAAAAATATACCAACCGCGGCCTCTCCTTTCTGGATCTCATCCAGGAAGGCAACATGGGCCTGATGAAGGCCGTCGAGAAATTCGAGTACCGGCGCGGCTACAAATTCTCGACCTACGCCACCTGGTGGATCCGCCAAGCCATCACCCGCTCCATCGCCGACCAAGCCCGCACCATCCGGATCCCGGTCCACATGATCGAGACCATCAACAAACTCATGCGGGTCCAGAAACAACTGGTCCAAGATTTCGGACGCGAGGCCACCCCGGAGGAGATCGCCGACGAAATGCAAATGCCCGTCGAGCGCGTGCGCGCGGTCCTCAAGATGGCGCAACAGCCCATCTCCCTTCAGTCCCCGGTCGGCGACAGCGAAGACACCAACTTCGGCGACTTCATCGAGGACAAATCGGCCGAGAACCCGTCCGACATGACCAGCTATAGCCTGCTCAAGGACAAGCTGGGCGATGTGTTGACCACGCTGACCGAACGCGAGCGCAAAGTGCTCGAATTGCGCTTCGGCCTCGGCGACGGCTACTCGCGCACCCTCGAAGAAGTCGGCAAGCAGTTCAAGGTCACCCGGGAGCGCATCCGGCAAATCGAAGCCAAGGCCCTCCGCAAGATGCGGCACCCTACCCGCATCCGCCAACTGCAGGGCTTTCTCGAGACCGAAGAAATCGAGGCGGCTGCCGCGCCCTTCTGACCGACTAGCCTGGCGGCCAACCCATTTGGCGCCCGCCCAAGAGGTGGCCGTGCAGATGGGGCACCGATTCACCCGCGTCGGGCCCGTTGTTGAAGACGAGGCGATAGCCGCCCGCCAACCCCAACTGCGTGGCGACCTCGGCCGCCTTAAGCAACAAGTGGCCGAGGACCTCGCGGTCGGCCGGGGTTGCGCCAGCCAGGCGCGCAATCGGCTTGCGCGGCACCAACAGCACATGCACCGGCGCCTGGGGATTCACGTCGTGGAAGGCGACCACCTGATCGTCCTCATAGACGATCTTGGCCGGAATCTCGCGGCTACAGATCTTCTCGAAAAGGGTCTTGCTCATAGCCTAGGTCCTAACATCCGTCCCGTTCACCGAATCACCAGGGCACACTCGGCCGCCGCCCCGTGCTCGTGCAAACAACCCCGCAGGTACTCGACGATCTGGTCGTTGAGCTGTTGGCAGGCCGCCGTCCAGCGACTGGCCCCCGCCAACTGCTTCACGCAAGATCGTAAGCCGCTGAACCGCAGAATCTTGGGCGTGACTTCGAGCCGAGCCCGTACCACCGCCCGCAGCCGCGAGAAGAAGGCCAGCTCGAACCCCTGACCGCACTCGACCGCGATCTGGCGCAAGTCCGCCTCCGAGATTGTAGGGTCCGACGCAGCCGGCGCCGCTGCCGTCACTTCCAGGCCAAAGCCCCGCAACACGGAGCTTAAAGCCGCTGAAAACTCCCCGACCGTGACGTAGTCGCGCCCCAGTTCGGTCTTAAAAAAATGCAGAACTCCAGCCGCCGCGTTCTTCACCAGCTCCGGGTCCACCCCCTCGACCGAATCCATCGCCAGCTCGACCACCACGCGGTCAATGGCGCACGGGATTCCGCCCGCCGGCGTCTCAAAAACCAGGTAATCGGAATGTAGCTGTATCATGTCGGATCTCCAAGCGCTTGACCGCCTGCAAGAAGTCGGTGGCTTCCTCGAACCGGCGATAGACACTCGCGAAGCGGACGTAGGCGACCCCGTCCAAACCCCGCAACTCCTCCATCACCCGCTCGCCGATCGCCAAGCAGGGTACCTCGTCATCGTACTTGTCCAGCAGGTCCGCCACAATCCGATCCACCGCCTCGTCAATCGCCTGCGGGCTGACGGGGCGCTTTTGACAGGCCTTGCGGATTCCCTGCAGCAGCTTCTCCTTGTCGAACTCCTCGCGCCGCCCGTCGCGTTTGATCACGACCAAACCCTGTTGCTCGACCTCCTCGTAGGTCGTAAAGCGGTGCGCGCACTGTAAACATTCGCGTCGGCGCCGAATGGTCGTCCCCTCCTTCGAGGCGCGAGAATCAATCACTTTGTCGTCGACACAGCCGCACTTCGGACACCGCATAGAGTTGAGACAGACTACCGCTAAATGTAGCTGGGTAGTCGTTACCACACCAGATCTTGGGGAGTCAAGCTTGGCCTCGCCTCGCTGGGGTCGAACCGAGTTCGTGCAGGCCGACCCTCGGTCGTTGGAGTTCAACCCAAATCTGTGCGACCAGCCGGGGGCACCCCCCATAAAGAATGCGCCAACCGTGGCGGTTGGCGCACCCTCGCAGACTCGAGGGGAGGCTAATCGCCCGAGTCCTTGAGAACCACGAGGCGGCTGACGCCGTCGCGCACGACGTAGATGAGGAGACCTCGCTTGAGATCGCCTTCGCGAACGGTGGTGCGGAATTCCTGGGCGGTGGTGACTGCGGTCTGGTTCACCTCGGTAATGACGTCCCCCTGCTGGAGGCCGCGCCGCATCGCCAGGCCGCCGGGCGCGACCCGCGTCACCAAAACCCCTTCGGTCAGCTCCACTCCGGCCTCTCGCGCCAACTCGCGCGTCAGCGTCCGCACGGTCAGCCCTAGGTCCTCGGTCTCGACGGATGCCGGCGGGCTGCGCTCGCCCATGGCCGCCAGTGCCTCCTCTGGCCACGGCTCCGGTTTGACTTGGACGTCGAGGGTCTTCCCCTTGCGGAACACGCCCAGAGTTACTGGGGCGTCGATGGGTTTGGCCCGGACTTGGGCCCGAAGTTGCTGCGAGGTGCTCACCGCCTGGCCGTCGACGTGCGTGATGACATCGCCCAGTTGCAGGTCGGACTTGGCGGCTGGGCCGCTCTTGAGAATCCCCCGCACCACCACGCCGTCCTCGATGCCCTGGACCAGGCCGCGGTACTCGGTGTCTTCTTTGAGCGACCGGATCTCGATCCCCAACCACGCCCGCGTGTACTTGCCGTCGGCGATCAGCTTCTCGGACACCTCCCGGGCCAGGCTGCTGGGAATGGCGAAGCCAATGCCCGTCCGCAGCCCGCGAATCAAGGTGTTAATGCCAATGACCTCGCCGTCCAGGTTGACCAACGGGCCGCCGCTGTTGCCCGGGTTGATGCTAGCATCGGTTTGGATGAAGTCCTGGTCCATGGCCGCGCCGCCCGCCGCACTTGGGATCACGTTCGACCGGCCCTTGGCGCTCACGTGGCCGAAGGTGACGCTGTAGTCCAGCTCGAACGGCGCGCCGATGGCAATCGCGAATTCACCCACGCGCACTTTGTCGGAATCGGCCAATCGCGCCGCCTTGAGCCCTTCGGCGGCAATCTTGAGCACCGCCAGGTCGCTCTGCACATCCACCCCGCGCACCTCGGCGTCGTACTGTGACCCGTCCTTGAATCGGACCCGGATCTTCTCGGCGCCGTCGACGACGTGCCGGTTGGTCAGGATGTAGCCGTCCGCGCGAATCACCACGCCCGAACCTTGCCCGTCGAAGACCGGTGGCCCGCTTCGTGGGCGGCTTTCCGGGCGGAACCGTTCCTCGAACTGGCGTCGAAACTCACGCGGGAGAAACTCCCAGAAGGGGCTTTCCTCGCCGAGCGGCTGGAAGTCCGGTTTGTGGGCGACATGGATGACAACCACCGACGCGGACACTTGATCGACAATTTGGATAAAGGCCTGGTTGAGTTGCCGCGCCAGGTCCAGGGGGTTCGCCGGTTCCGCACCCTGCGCCCCACCCATCCACCCACCGCACACAAGGCCCGCCAGGGCCGCCACCCGCATCCATGGTCTCAAGAGCTGCATACTGCGATAACTCGTCGTTCTGGCCATTAGGCATTGGAAACCCGACCCGCTTCCGCGTTCAAACGCATGCACCCGGCCGCGGGCGCCCGGCAGGTTGTTCGAGCCGCCTGTTGACGTTGCAGACCACGCCCGATAACGTGCCGAGACGAAAGTGCACCCGCATGCTCGAGGCCATTGAGAAACTGCTGACCTTGCAGGATCGCGACCGGAAGATTACTCAACTTCAGGTCGAGCTCAACAGCCTGGGCCCGCAACGTCACTCCCTCCAGGCCAGGGTCACTTCGGCCCGCACCCACCAAGACGCCCTGCGCGACAGACTAAGGCACCTGGAGAGCAACCGCAAGCGGCTCGAACTTGAAGTCGAAGCCCGCAAGGCGCAAATCGAGCGCTATTCCCTGCAGCAATTCCAGACCAAGAAGAACGAAGAGTACCGCGCCCTCACCCACGAGATCGACAACTGCAAGGCCGAGATCACCAAACTTGAAGACCAGCAACTCGAGCTCATGGAACAGGCCGAGGCAACCCAACGTTCCTTGGCCGAGGTCAGCCAACACGCCCAGGAGGTGCAGCACCAGGCGGACCGACAACTGGCCGATCTCACCGAGCGGGAAGCGTACTTGCGCAAGTACCTCGCCGAGCTCCAAGGGGGACGCGAGCAATTGGCCGCGGCGGTCGACGGCGGCATGCTCCCCCGCTACGAGCGCCTCCGCCGCAGCAAAGGCGAACGAGTCGTCGTCGGCATCGAACACGGCGTTTGCGGCGGCTGCCATATGAAACTGCCGCCTCAGGTCTTGGTGGCTTGCCAGAGTGAGCAGGCCGTCAACTGCTGTCCGAATTGCGGCCGGATCCTCTACTGGACGCGCGACATGAACCTCGTGGTGTCCGAGTGATCCCACCCGCCCCCGTTGTCTACTTGCCCGATCGCCCCGGAACGCGTAGGGTTTGACCCGACTCCCGGAGGGCGGAGGCTCGCTTCCGGCGCAAGCCGGAGGAGGAAAGTCCGAACTCCATAGGGCGCGATGCCGCGTAACTCGAGCCTGCGGGCTGGAGATACACGCGGGCGGCAACGCCGCGAGGCGTGCCGACGGACAGTGCCACAGAAAACATACCGCCGCGCGCTGCCGCCGCACTCAGGCGCAACCTGAACCGGCCCAGTCGCGGTAAGGGTGAAAAGGTGGGGTAAGAGCCCACCGCTCTCAGCGTAAGCTGCGAGGCACGGAAAACCCCATCGGGAGCAAGGCCAAATAGGGGACCACCGGCGTGGCCCGCGCCGCGCCCGCTTCGGCGGGCCTGGTCCCGGGTTAGGCTGCTCAGACAAATGAGCCTCTCCCGCGCCGCGCAAACGGCGTGGCAGACAGAATTCGGCTTACAGCCCTCCGGGAGTCCGCGCTGGCCCCGCCGCCTCGCCTCCGGTACCAGTCGCCGGCTTCGCCACGCCCAACGTTCAGCTCGATCCCGGAGCGCCGAACCCAGGCCTTGCCCGTCCTTCGGCCTCCCGTTTTTGCCGCTTGCCGCAGCCCGCTTCTAGACTACGCTGGGCAGGTGTTCGGTCTGCTGGATCGTCAGGTCTTCATGATCGCCGTGGTCCTCTACGGCGTGAGCGCGGTCTACTCGATTTTTCTTTGGCGGAATGGGTTCCGGCAAGATCACCGGGTCATCTATCTCCTCCTCCTCGCGGCGCTGGGATGCCACACCCTCGCCATGGCCAAACGCGGCTTCTCCTTCTCCCGCTGCCCGGTCACTAACCTGTACGAAGCGACCACGTTCGTGACCTGGACGATTGTGGCCGTCTACCTGGTCTTGGGCCTGGTGCGGCGTTTGCGTTTCCTCGGGGCCTTCGCCGCCCCCTTGGTCTTTTGTGTCGGGGTTTTCGCCCTGATGCCCCAACTGGATGAACATGGCCCCACGCCGCAGTTCACCCACGGTCTCTCGAGCCTGCACGCTTCCTTGATTCTCCTGGGTTACGGTGCCTTCGGGTTGGCTGCCGTGGCCGCCGTGATGTACCTGACCCAGGAACGCGACCTCAAACGGCATCGCGTGCGAGCGGTCCTGTCCTTGTTGCCTCCCATTCAGCGGCTGGAGGTGGTGACCGACCGCCTGCTGGCCGTGGGGCTGGGCTTGCTGACCATCGGCTTGGCCCTCGGCACCCTCTGGCTGAAACAAGAGAAAGGCGTCTATTTCGTCCCGGACCCCAAGATCTTCTGGTCGATGTTCGTGTGGCTCGTTTATCTCGGCCTCCTGGTCATGCGCTGGCGTTTCCATCAGGGTGGACGCCGCTTTGCCTGGGGTGCCGTGGCCAGTTTCACTTTTGTCCTGCTGACCTTCTGGGGCTTCAATATGCTCTCGGATCTCCACCGACCTTAGCCCCATGAGCGTCCTGCTCGTCGGCCTCAGCCACCATACCGCCCCCGTCGAGGTCCGGGAAAAGCTCGCCTTCGCCGAAGACGCCATCGCTCCAGCACTGGCGGCGCTCCGCACCTCCGGGATCGCCGAGGAGGCGGTCATCCTCTCCACCTGCAACCGAGTCGAACTCTACGCCGCCACCGGGTGCGACCCGGGCCAGGCCTTGCCGGCCCTGCGCCAGTTCTTGCTTGGCAATCGAGGCTTTGCCGCCCCGCTCGACAGCGGAATTTACGGCCGCCACGAACCGGAGAGCCTCGAGCACCTCTTCCGGGTCGTGTGCGGCCTGGATTCGATGGTCCTGGGCGAGACCGAAATCCTGGGCCAAGTCAAGCGGGCCTATGACCTGGCCCTGCAACACCGCGCCACGGGCCGCGCCCTCAACAAAGCCTTCCAGCGCGCCTTTAATGTCGCCAAGCAAGTCCGAACCGAGACCAACATCCAGCGCGGGAATGTCTCCGTCGCCTCGGTGGCGGTCGATCTGGCGGAGAAGATCTTCAGCGCCCTGGCCGAACGCGCCGTGCTGGTGATTGGCGCGGGCGACACGAGCGAAAAAACCGCGCGCGCCTTGCTCTCCCGCGGCGTGCAGCGCGTCCTGGTCACCAATCGATCCCACGACCGCGCCGTGGCCTTGGCCGCCGAGCTCGGCGGCCAGGCGGTCCCCTTCGATCGGTGGGCGGACGAATTCGCCCGCCTCGACATCATCATCAGCAGCACCTCAGCCCCGCACTTCATCTTGGATCGGCCGAAACTGGCGCCCCTCCTCCCCCTCCGCCCCAACCTGCCCCTGCTCCTCATCGACATCGCCGTGCCGCGCGATGTCGATCCCGCCGTCAACCAACTCGAAAACGTCTTCCTCTATAACATCGACGACCTCCAGACCATCGCCAACGACGCCCTCCGGCAGCGTCAAGAGGAGTTGGCCCGCTGTAACATCATCATCCGCGATAAAGTCCGCGGCCTGCTGAGTCCGCTCCCGACCGGGCTTGCGCCTGGCCCGGCGAGACTCGCGTGCGGGGCATCCGGATGCTGAACGTCGGCCGACTAGCTTAGCTTATCTCAGCCTTCTCATGGCCGTTCCTCCCTCCGCTATCCTCCGGCTCGCCACGCGCGGCAGTCCCTTGGCCTTGGCCCAGGCCGAAGCGGTGTGGGCGCAGTGTCGCGCCGCCTTCCCCGCCTGGCACTTCGAGATCAAGATCGTCAAGACCACCGGAGATAAGCTGCAAAAGGCCTCGATGGCCCAGGCTGGGACAGCCTTGCCCAAGGGATTGTTCACCAAGGAACTCGAAGTGGCCTTGCTCGATGGCACCGCCGACCTGGCGGTGCACAGCCTCAAAGACCTACCCACGGACTTGCCACCGGGCTTGACCCTCGCCGCCGTCGGCCAGCGAGCCGATGCGCGAGACGTGGTCATCTATCGCGGGCCGACCGCGGCAACGCCCGCCAAACGAGGATTCCCGCCCCACCTCGACCTGACTCGACTGCCCCACGGCGCCACGCTCGCCACCAGCAGCACCCGGCGTCGAGAACAGTTGCTCGCCCTCCGCCCCGACTTCCAGATCGTCGAAATCCGCGGCAACGTCGGCACCCGCCTCCAGAAACTCGCCGAGCGCCCAGAATGGGATGCCACCCTCCTCGCCGCCGCCGGCATCGCTCGCCTCGGGTTCCGGGTCGCGGCCGATGGCCTGCTCGTGGGGCCCCAGCCGAATTCCGCGCCGCCAGGCTTGCTCGTCGTGCCGCTGGATCCTGCGGTCATGCTCCCCTGCGTCGGACAAGCCGCTGTGGGGATCGAGATCCGGCTCGGCGACTCCCGCACCGCCACCCTCTGTGCGGCGCTCAACCACCCACCGACCATGCACTGCGTCACCGCCGAACGCGCCTTCCTCCGCGCCATGGGCGGCGGTTGCCAAAGCCCCGTGGCCGCCTACGCCGAGTTCGTCGAGGGCAGCTTGCGCGTGCGGGCGGTCTCCTTTCGCGACGGCCCCGGTCGCCGGGCCGAGTTAACCGGAACGCCGGAGGAGGCGTCGGCCCTGGGTGAACGGTTGGCCGCGCAGCTTCGGCCTGCGGGTTAAACCAGCGCCCTCAGACGTCGCTCGAAGTCCTTCCGGGCGACCCAAGCAACGATCGGTACCGGCAACCCCCGCGCGATGAGCCGTGCCCGGAGCTGGTCTTCCGGCGGCAGTCGATCCGCCAACCTTGGCCCCGGATTTGCTAGAATTGAGATTTGAAATGGTGGTTTCCTCGCGTGTAGATTGCCGAGAACGAAAGGGATCTATGAAGTTCCGCATGTGGCTTCTTTCGGCTGCCGTGACGACGGTGCTCGGGCTTGCGGTGGGGCGCCTCCAGGCTCAGATCGCCATCAACGCCAGCGACATGTTCAACGTCGTGGGCCAATACTACCTGGCCCATGCCAACAAGGTCGAAGTCGATGTCTCCGGCCGACTCGGCTTCCCGGGTGGACCGCAAGCCTGGGACTTCCAATCCGGGCCCCAAGCCGCCGTCTTCCGCTTCGATTACGTGGCGCCCGCCGACGCGCCCGCTGCGTCGACCTTCCCCGAGGCATCCTTCGTCGAGCGCAAGACCGACCTTAGCGACGGGAACCAGGCCTGGATGTACCTCGCCCAAGTGCCTGGCCGGGGCCGAATGAACCATGGCTTCCACGACCCGAGCTTCAGCGCCACCATGCCCTCCTCGCCATTCGTCCCGCCCCTGCTCGACTTCCCCGACGCCATCAGCTTCGGCGACAAATGGTCCGGGTCCACCACCTTCGACTCCGAGATCTCGTTCCAGGACCTTGGTGGCGGCGACGACCTGGGCGGAGGCCTGTTGTTCACCATTCCCGTGCGCATCAACCTTGCCGCCAGTGCCACCGCCGACGCGCACGGCATCGTCAGCCAGCCTGGCATCGGCTTCGGCGAATGCCTCCGCGTCAATGAGTTGACCCAGTACGACATCGCCGTCGACCTCGGCCTGGGCGACGGTTACCAGACCATCTCGACCCAATTCGTCCGCAACTACTATTGGCTGCGCAAAGGGCGCGGCATCGCCGTCCAGATCACCTCGCGCCAACTGGATACCCCTCCCCCAGACGACTTCGCCATCGCCGCTGCCTTCGTCCGCATGTACGAAACCAATCACCCCGACGGCACCGTCACCGTCCCGGTCATCCGCGACCTCCGCATCGTCCTCCAAAAGGACGGGGCCCTGCTCACCTGGACCAAGGCCTCAGGCATCGCCTCCTATCGCGTCGAGTCCACAACCGACCCCGCCCGACCCGGTAGCTGGACCGCCCTCCAAACAACCACCAGCAATTTCATCGTCGATAAGACGGCCAACGCCCCAGGCCACCCCATCCGGTTCTACCGCGTCGTCGGCCTTGCTAATTGACACCGCCCTACCCTGGCCCACAGTACTGCGCCCTGCGCTATGAGCCCGGCCTCTCCTCCAGCCAAACCTAGCCAGCCCAGCGGCCCGGCGTCTCCGCGCCCACGCAGCCGGGCGCCCTTCGCGTTACCCCCCACGACCGGTACCCCGCCGTCCGCCGGCATGGCCCGCCTTGCCCGCCGCTCGGCGCACGGGTTCACTCTGATCGAATTGCTGGTCGTGATCGCCGTCATCGCCATCTTGGCGGGCCTCTTGTTGCCCGCGCTCTCGACCGCCAAGCAGGCTGGACGAAGCGCGCGTTGCCAAAGCAACCTCCGCCAGATCGGCACGGCCCTCCTGATGTACGTCCAGGATCATCAGTACTATCCGGTCTACAACTTCGATCTCGCTTCGTTCGTCCCCAATGAATTCTGGCACGTGAAACTCAGGCCCTACGTGCGCACCGGTTGGACCAACGACCTTTACCGATGCCCCGACTACCGCGGCATGACCATCGACGGTAATGACCTCGCCGAACCGCTCGGGAGCTACGGCTATAACGCCAACGGCACCAAGTTCGAGTTCAGCAACCTCGGCCTGGGCGGCCGCTATACCAGGTGGATCATCGAGGGTGTTCCCCCCGATGCCGACGAGAGCCGCGTCCCCATCCCAGAATCTGCCGTTAAGGCCCCCAGTGACATGATCGCCCTGGGAGACGCCCACCTGCTGTGGATTTACCCCATGATCCTCAAGATCCTCTACGGCCTCGATGGCGCCACCAGCTACGACGGCCGGGCTCTCCTCGACATCAACTCCCGCAATAACGTCCAACGCCACCAGTGGCCCGGCAGCTCCGGGATCATCGAGGCCACCCGCAAACGCCATCGCAACCGCCATAACGTCCTCTTCGCCGACGGTCACCTCGAGAACCTCCGTGAAGCTAAACTCTTCGAACGCACCGACTCCACCCTGCGCCGGTGGAACAACGACCACGAACCCCACGCCGACCAACTCACCGACCTGTAAACCCAGCTCCTCAGCCCTGGCTCAACTCCTCCAACTTGGCTGCCGCCTGACCGCTGTCGATCACCGCCGACGCCAACTCCCAGCCTTCGGTGATGGACCGAGTCCGGCCGGCGACGAACAGGGCGGCCCCTGCATTCAGCAGAGCCGCATCCCGCTTCGGTCCGCGCTCGGTCCCCCGCAGGAGGTTCCGCACCGTCTCGGCGTTGGCCGCACGATCGCCCCCGCGCAAATCGTCTAAGCTCGCCGGTTGCAGCACCCACTCGGATGGCGAAAGGGTCGACCGGTTGAATCCACGGTCTTGGTAGAACTCAGCCAGAGTCGTCGGACCCAACGTCGATAACTCGTCCAAGTGCTCGCTCGCGCCCGGGCTCGCCGGGGGAGCGACTTGCGGACGGTCGACCGCACCGCAGACCACCATGCCTCGCTGCACGCCCAGCGCCTGGAGCACGCGGCCCAGCGGTTCACAAAGCTCCGGTCGCGGCACCCCCATCAACTGAGCCGTCGGCCGCGCTGGATTTAGCAGGGGTCCGAGGAAATTGAAGAGGGTTCGCTGCCCGCGTTCGGCGCACAGCTTTCGGGCGGGTGCGATATGACGGAAGGCCGGGTGGTACTGGGGCGCAAAGAAGAACGCGAAGCCATGCTCGCGCAGTGCTCGCGCAGCCGCCTCTGGATCGAGTTGGATCGGAATCCCCAGTGCCTCGAGCACATCCGCGCTGCCCGTCTGCGACGTGACCGCGCGGTTGCCATGCTTGGCCACCCTCACCCCCGCCGCCGCCGCCATCAGGGCTGCGGTCGTCGATAGGTTGAAGGTGCCCAACCGGTCGCCTCCAGTCCCGACCACGTCCAAGATCGTCGACGCCCGCGTGGCCGGATCCAGCGCCACCGGCACCGACATCCCCCGCAGCTCCTGGGCAAAGCCGGCAATCTCCTCGGGTGTCTCGCCCTTCTGGGCCAGAGCGCTGAGAAACTCTGCCTTCACCCCAGCCGAAATCTCCCCTTGCACCAGGCGGGCCACCGCGTCGTGAATCTGGGGAGCCGTTAACGACTGACCCGAGCGGAGCTGTTGTGTCAGAACGTCCAGCATATTGCTGACTCTAGGCCCCGCGCGCCCCAACGCCCAAGTGGAAAATGCTACCCCCCCCCCACGTCCCCGGCTCCTTTACATCCCAGAACCTTACATACGTGGGCGAACTGCATTGGCGATCAACTCGCCACGATCCGAACCGCACCCCAGATCCTGTCAACGATTTTATGCCGGGAGAGTTATCTTCATTGCTCTCTCTTGGCGTTCCGCTCGCGAGCCGTACGACTCCCACGCCTACTCCCGTCTATCGCGATCGCGCTCAGTTTCAGGGCCAAAGGGGCAGCGCAAGGGCAAGGGCAAGACCGGCGTTCCCCGAGCTGGGTCGCTGTCAACAATATAAAACCAGTGCGAATAATTAAGACCGTAGGTTGCGCCCCCTGGCTGAGCCAACGCATTTCCGGCTTCAACCCGTGCGCCTGCCGTCACATACTCCGGGGCCGTGCACCGGAGCAAACGACAACGGCCCAGGTCGATAGGGCGGGGGGTAGATTACCGGCTGCTGGAGCTGCGCCGGCGCGGCCGGTTGTTCATCGTGCTCCTGACCGGCGCGGCCCTGGCGGGCCTGGTCCTCATCGGGGCATCGCTCAAGCTCTGGCGGGTTACCCCAGCAGGTTTCCAACCCGAGGTGCGCATCAGCGCGATCGATAAGCTGCAGGCCTGGACCCTGCGCCGTTCGGCCGAACGCGCAGCGGCGCAAGGCAAACCCCTCGAAGCCGCCCTGGCCTGGCAGAATGCCATCGCCAACGATCCGGCCAACCCGGAGTTGCTGCGGAGCGCGTTAGGGCAAGTGGCCCGGGCGGAGAACCCCGATCCGCGACTGGCAGGC
This sequence comes from Verrucomicrobiota bacterium, assembly GCA_016871715.1. GTDB lineage: Bacteria > Verrucomicrobiota > Verrucomicrobiia > Limisphaerales > J093 > VHCO01. The sequence goes on along the minus strand of VHCO01000034.1, from coordinate 21,854 downwards.
GACCCAGTGCCCAAACTGAGCTGGCTGCTGCGGTTAACCGGCACGAACCGCCAAGACCTCGAACTGGCCGCCCGGGTCTACGATCGGCTGCGCCTGCCCACCGAAGCGCTGCGCGTCCTCGAACCAGTAGCCGGTGAACTGCACCCAGGCGAAGAGGCGGTTTACCTCAAGGCCCTGTTTGCCACCGGCCAAGTCCCCGAGTTCGCCCAGCGCTGGCCCCTGGCCGCCCCGGAAGTCCGGACGAACGTCGACTTGCGCCTCCACCACGCCGCGTACCTCGCCGGGTGGGGCCCCGCGGACGCGTCGGCGGCCGGGCGCCAAGAGCTCGAGAGCGCTGCCCGCAAACGGGTCACGGCCGTGCTGGCCACTCGACTCGAGCTCGCCGTCCACCAACATCGGCTGGACGTGGCCGCGTACGCCGAGGCCTTGCAGCGGCTCGAGAAGACCGGCGCCCCGTCCCTCACGGAGCGGATTGCCTACTGGCGACTGTTGAAGGCATCCGGCCGGCTCGAGGAAGCCCAGGCGCTGGCGCAAGCCTATGCCGACCCTCCCGCTCTGCCTTGGGAGCTGCTCCAACTGGTCGACGTCCACGTCGCCCTGGGGCTGCGCGAGCCGGCCTTCGCCCTGCTCAGACGTTACGCCGCCGGGTTCGGCAATGCCGAGGCCGCCTGGGCGTGGGACCTCTGGGTCACTTACGCCGGCCTGCTCCTCGAGGATCGCCGCTGGGAAGAACTCCGCGCCTTGATCGACCAACTCCGCACGCTCGAACGCGCCCGGGCCGCCCTCGATGGCTTCGCCCACTTCCTCGAAGGGCGCGCCTTGCGCGCCGCCAACGCGCCCACCGAGGCCAAGGTGGCCTTCGCGCGGTCAGTCGCCGCAGGCTTTCCGACCGCGGCCATCGGCTTCCAGGCCGGCCTCGACTTGCTTCGCCTCGGCTATCCGGACATGGCGCGGCAGGTGCTCGAGCGCTGGTCCCAAGCCAAGGCCCAGGACCCCCGGCTTTGGCTGGCCTTGTGCGATGTCGAGAAACTGCTCGTGACGGACTGCGACCGGCTCGTGCGGGCTGCCACCCGCGCTTACGAGCTCCTCCCCGACGACGAACGGGCCGAAATCAACTACACCACCGCGTTGCTCCTGAGCCGCCAACGCCCCGCCGAAGCTGCCCTGCTCAGCGCGCAACGGTTGACCCGTGCGCCCCAGTCCCCCGGCGCTCGAATCAACCACTGCGCCGCCCTGGTGCAGAACCAGCGCTGGGACGAAGCGCTCGCTTTGTTCCAACAGATCGCCCCCACGCCGCTTGGCGCCTGGGAAAACACCTGGTTCCACCTCATCCGCTTCGAGCTGTACGCCCAACTGAAGCTCTTCGACCAGGCCTGGGCCGCCCACGACCGCATCCAACCCGAACACCTCTTCCCTAATCAGCGCACGTGGCTGGCGGAGCGCGTGGCCCGATTGCCCTCGCGGCGTTAGAGCGGCGACCCGAGCTACCATCCGCCGACTCCACGACCAGGCAGGGTTCGGCGTTGGTGGTGGACTCAGGCCCCAGGGAATTTCCTACCCATCGCTCGTCGAGGTCATTACGGTTAGGCCCCGCACCGCGAACGGCGCGGCGCATCGAGCATGAACACAACTCCATCCAGCGCCCAACCACAGACGGGGACCGGGGCTGCACCCAGGGCGCCCGGGCCGACGGATTTCATTCGCGATATGGTTGCGGCCGACCGCCGGGCTGGGCGGCACGCGAAGATCGTCACGCGTTTTCCGCCGGAGCCCAACGGCTATCTCCACATCGGTCATGCCAAGAGCATCTGCCTCAACTTCGGCATCGCCCGCGAGCAGCAGGGCCAATGCAACCTGCGCATGGACGACACCAACCCGACCAAAGAAGAAGCGGAGTATGTCGAGTCGATTGTCGCCGATGTGCGCTGGCTCATCGCCGGTTGGGCCGATGCCATCCTTGGCCTCAAGCCCAAAGGCCAGACGCCCGCCGAGCAGACGGTCAAGGAACGCCGCGATTTCTTTCAAGCGCCGGCCCGTGTCGGGGCGGGGACGGACCCATCCACCGAGCCGTTTTACGCCTCCGATTACTTCGCCCAACTCTACGAGTACGCCCTAGAACTGGTCCGGCACGGCCGAGCCTACGTCTGCGATCTCACGCCAGCGGACACGGACGCCTACCGCGGCGCGCCCGACCGCCCGGGGAAACCGAGCCCGTGGCGGGACCGGTCGGTCGCGGAGAACCTTGACTTGTTCGAGCGGATGAAAGCGGGCGAATTCCCCAACGGCGCCCGGACGTTGCGCGCCAAGATCGATATGGCGTCTCCCAACATCTGGATGCGCGACCCGGTGCTCTACCGCATTCGGCATGCCGACCATCACCACACGGGCAATCAATGGCGCATCTATCCCATGTACGATTTCGCCCATTGCCTGAGCGATTACCTGGAAGGCATCACCCACTCGATCTGCACCCTCGAGTTCGAGGTCCATCGGCCCCTCTACGACTGGATCCTCGAAGCCCTGCATCTCCCGCGGCCGTTGCCGCACCAGTTCGAGTTTGCGCGCCTGAACCTCGGTTACACCGTCATGAGCAAGCGCAAGCTCCTGCAACTGGTCCAAGAAGGCCGCGTCAACGGCTGGGACGACCCCCGCATGCCCACCCTCTCCGGGTTGCGCCGGCGCGGCGTGACCCCAGCAGCCATCCGCCACTTCTGCACCGGCATCGGCGTCACCAAGTACGATGGCCTGACCGACGTCGCCTTGTTCGAACACAGCATCCGCGAGGATCTGAATCGCCACGCCCTCCGCCGCTTGGCCGTGCTGCGTCCGCTCAAGGTCGTCCTCACCAATTACCCTGCCGACCTAGTCGAACAACTGGACGCCGTCAACAACCCGGAAGATCCCAGCGCCGGCACCCGCAAGGTCCCGTTCAGTCGCGAACTCTACATCGAGCAGGACGATTTCCTAGAAAACCCGCCCCCAAAGTTCTTCCGCCTGCGCCCCGGCGGCGAAGTGCGCCTCAAGTACGCCTACATCGTCATGTGCAATGAGGTCGTGAAGGACGAGACCGGACACGTGATCGAGCTGCGTTGCACCGCCGATCTCGGCAGCAAGACCGGCGGCCCGACTGCCCAGCGCAAAGTCAAAGGCACGGTCCATTGGGTCAGCGTCCCCCATGCCCTCGAGGCCGAGGTCCGGCTCTACGACCGGCTGTTCACCGTGCCCGAGCCGGATGCCGCGGGCGACTTCAAACAGCATTTGAACCCCCACTCGATCGAGGTCGTCACCGCGCAACTCGAGCCGGCCCTCCGAGAGGTCCGCCCCGACCTGCGCTATCAATTCGAGCGCTTAGGTTATTTTTGCCTGGACGTCCCCGACCCAGTCGCCAATCCGGCTGAGGCCGCTGCGCCTCGGCCGCGCCAGGCGTTCAACCGGACCATCGCCCTGCGCGATACCTGGGCGAAGGCGGCGCCAACGCCGCCCTAAGGCCGCCCCGAGATCACGCCCTCGGGCGGTCCGCAAACAGCACCGTGGCCTCGCGTCCGCGCAGCACGTGGGCCAGGGGCGTCTGGCCGGCCGGATCGAGTGACCGAGCCAGGGCCTCCTCCTTCCCCGCCCCGGAAATCAACACCCACACCTGCCGCGCCGCGGCCAGTACCGCGTAGCTGATCGTGATTCGCTGCGGGGGGGGCTTCGGACCCGTCACGGGCAGGAACACGGCTCGGCTCTCGACCACTTCCGGCGGCGCCCCGGGGAAGAGTGATGCCACATGCCCATCCTCGCCCATTCCCAGCAGGACCAGGTCCAGGCTCGGTTGGCCGTCCCTGGTTTGCGGCGCCCGATGCAGCAGTTCGGCTTGGGCCTGGGCCGCTGCGAACTCGGGGACCGCCCCGGTCTGAAACGCGTGCACGCGGCGGGCGGGAATCCCGAGCGGCTCGAACAAAGACTCGCGCGCCAAGCGGTAGTTGCTCTCCGGGTGGTCCAGCGGCACCTGGCGCTCGTCGGCAAAGAAGAACTCGACCTCCGCCCATAGCGAGCGGCGTCCGGCCGACTCGGTTACGACCGCCTCGTACAGCGGGCGTGCGATCCGGCCGCCGGACAATGCCACCGAGTACGGCAACGGCAGTCGGCGCGGTCGCGCTAGGTCGGCAAGCCAGCGTGCTGCGACCGCTCCAACCAACGCTCCGGCGTCCGGGTATGTCAACAAGTCGTAAACCATTCCACCCAGGTTTCCCTTCACCTTTCCACTTTCCACTCAGGCCTCACCTGGCCCGCACCCACTCGCCTGACTGTGGACCGTGCACCTTGCGCCAACTTGTAGTCCGTCTCGGCGACTCATGCGGAAGCCCCGCGTAGGATCTCTCAACTCGCAGGCTGCGGATTGCGCCACTGGTGTCCGCCCGCGGCGAGCAGTCGATCGGCGCCGGCAGGTCCCCACGAGCCCGCAGGATAAAACTCGGCCTCGGTCAGCGCCTGCCCGGCCCACCCTGCCCGAATGCTATCCACGATGCTCCAGGCCGCCTCGACTTCATCGCGCCGGATGAAGAGCGTGGCGTCGCCCGCGAGCGCCTCGAGCAGCAACCGTTCGTAGGCCTCCGGCGTGTACGCCCCAAACTCGCTGTCGTAGCTGAAGTGCATTCGCACTGGGCGAACGGCCACACTCGTCCCGGGCACCTTGCCGTTGAACCGCAGCGAGATCCCCTCGTTCGGCTGCAGCCGCAAGGTCAGCGCGTTGGCATCCAAGGTCTCGCCGCAACGCGCCGCAAACAACACGTGCGGCGTGGGCCGAAACTGCACCCGCACTTCACTGGCGCTCAACGGCAGGTGCTTGCCCGTGCGCAGGTAGAAGGGAACGCCCGACCAACGCCAGTTGTCGATGAACAACCGCAGCGCCACGTAGGTCTCCACATCCGAGTCCGGCGCCACCTTCGCCTCCTGGCGGTAGCCGGGCAGCGGCTGGCCTTCCACCTGGCTGGGCGCGTATTGGCCGCGCACCACGTGCCGGCCCACCGCCTCGGGGGGGATCGGCCGGATCGACTTCAGCAGCTTCACCTTCTCATCGCGGATCGACTCGCTCTCGAGCGTCACGGGCGGCTCCATGGTCACCAGCGCCAGCACCTGGAGCAGGTGGTTCTGAACCATATCGCGCAGGGCCCCGGCCTCCTCGTAGTACCCGCCGCGCCCACCCACCCCGGGCCGCTCGCTCACCGTGATCTGGACATGATCCACCGCCTGGCGCGACCAGAGCTGCTCGAAGATCGCATTCGAGAACCGGAACATGAGGATGTTCTGGACCGTTTCCTTGCCCAGGTAATGGTCGATCCGGAAGATCTGCTGTTCGTGCGCGAACCGCGTCAACTCCGCATTCAACCGGCGCGCCGAGGTCAGGTCGTGACCGAACGGTTTCTCGACCACCACCCGCTGCCAAGCTGGCATCGGCGGATCCCGCTCCAGCAAACCCACCCGTTGCAGATGCTCGACCACCGCGCCGAATTGGCTCGGCGAAACCGCCAAGTAGAACAGGATGTTCCGCCCCAGCGCCGCCTCGCCGAACCCCTCGAGCTGGCGGGCCAGCCGTTGATAAGCGGCCGCCTCAGTCAGATCGCCCCGGCAATAGTGCAGATTCGAGGCGAACGTCCCCCATTGCCCCGCGTCCACCGGCCGCGTCCGGGAGAACTGCTCGAGAGCCTCCCGCAGTTCCCGGCGCCAGGACTCGTCCGTCTTCTCGCGTCGGGCAAACCCGATCACTCGCAGCGGCTCGGGCAACAACTGCTCGCCGTGCAGGTGATACAACGCGGGGATGAGCTTGCGCGCCGTCAGATCTCCGCTTGCGCCAAAGATCACGATGCTGCACGGCGTCAGCGCACGCGGCCCGTCGCTCAGCCGACAGATCATCAACTCGTCCAGATGCTGGGCAGGTTCGTGGCGGTCCACGCACCCACCATGACGAAACCCAGCCTGAAGTTCAACCCATCGTCCGCACCCCCCATCGTCTTCCCCCGGTGACAGAAAGGTGAAAGAAAGGGGCGCATCTGACACTCTCCCGTAGGGGAATATCATTGTGCAGTGTCAACAATTAAAAATCTGTCAGATCTTGCGGATAGAGGGAGGGCAGGCTGGACAAGTGGCGCCGGATGGCCTTGGCTCGGAGGCAGATGACAACGACAGCAGAAGCGGCGGGGGCGGTGGTGGAACCGGTCTCGTGGATTGGCGATGCGCGCGGCCTGGTGCTCGAGCCGATCGGCGGGGCGACCATGCAACAACAGCAGAACGTCCATTTGGTGCTGACGGAGCCGGGGCAGATCCGCGGCAACCATTATCATCGGCGGGGCACGGAAATCACGGTCGTGCTCGGCCCAGCACGCGTGCGCTTCCGGGAACGCGCTGGGGGGGAGTTGCGTGATGTGGAAGTGCCGGCGGGGCAGGCGATGCGGTTCACGTTCCCACCCGGCCTCGCCCACGCCTTCCAAAACCCCGGTCCGGGCTCGATGATCCTGATCGCCTTCAACACTGAACCGCACGATCCGGCCCGACCGGATACCGTGCGCGAGGTGGTGTTGGGCGGGTGAGCGGGGAGTCGCGAGATGCGTTTGGAACGGGGCGCGCCTTAGCCGAGGGCGATACGGTCAGTGTCAACTATTATAAATCCGTCATATTGTGACATCCGACCTGGTGCCGATGTTAGCGACGACAAAGCGGTCGCTTCAGTCCGCGGGCTCACCTGGGGGATTGGAAGTCGGATCGCAGGTGCGCGCCCACGGGGCTGAGGCTAGAGCGGGGTGCTTGCTTCCTCCCGACCCGGGGGCCGAGGCGACCGTCCGCCCTCCGCCCTCCGCGCGGGATCGGGCTCAGGCGCCCGCACGTCCAGAAGACGGAAGATTTTCCTTTCTTCCAGGGCGGGGGACGGGTTTGCTGGTCGGGTCCGCCCGCGGTGGTGGAAGGTCCCATGACGCCAATGCACGAGGAAGCATACGACGACGCCATGTTCGCGTTCAGCACGGGCGACTATGCGGGGGCGGCGGCGAAGCTCGAGGCGATCCTGACGGTGGCGCCGGGGCATTTCGACGCGCAACTTTCGTTGGGCATGGCGCATTGCCGGCTGGGCGACTACGTCCGCGCGATCGCCGAGGGCCACAAGGCCGAGAAGCTCCGGCCGCAGGAACAGTTGGTCCACACGAACCTCTCGCTGTTCTATCTCAAAGCCGGCAACAAGGCCGCAGCCGAACATCATGGGTTGCAGGCGCGGATTGCCTCTTGGCGCGGGAACCTGGCGCCACCTAAACCGGCTGCGGAGGACGATGCAGGGCTCGGGCTGGCGAAAGCCCGGCTGCCCGTCCCGCCGCCGCCAGACCAGTTTCCCGACATGCCGTGGAAGCAGAAGAAGAACCAGGGGCCGCCCGGCGAGGCTGGCGGCTAGCCCTCGACTCTGACAAGTCCCTATGAAATCTGCCTATGAACTGGCGATGGAGCGGCTGAGCAAGGCTGAGCCGGTGAAGAAACTGACCGACGAACAGAAGCGGCAACTGGCGGAGCTCGACTCAGTTTATGGCGCCAAGATTGCCGAACGCGAGATCTTCGTGAAGGGCCAACTGGCCCGGGCGGAAGCTGGCGACGATCTCGAGGCTGCCACCCAGCTCCGACGCCAACTGGCCAGCGACCGGAAATCTTTACAGGCCGAGCTCGAGGAAAAGAAGGAGAAGGTCCGCCAGGGGAGCTGAACGGTCGTGGGGCGCTTGACCATGGCCGTCGCTCCGTTGCATGCGGGCACCGCGACGCCGACCGGTGCCGGGCCGGGGGTTCGGGCCATGTGGTGGGTGGCATGCTGGTTGGTAGCGTTGCACGGCGGTACACCGGCGGCAGCGGCGCCCGCGCTGGACTGGCGTCCAGAAACCGGCCACCGGTGGCTGGCCCTGACGGTCCCGCAGGACGGCAAGACCGGCTTCACGCGCCTATCGAGTTCAACCACCGGCCTCCGCTTCACAAACCTGCTGGACAACGCCCGCAGCATTGTGAATCGGAACCTGCTTAGCGGCGCTGGGGTAGCGGCGGGCGATGTGGACGGGGACGGCTGGTGCGACGTTTTCTTTTGCGGGTTGGACAGCGGCAACGCGTTGTACCGGAACTTGGGCGGGTGGAGGTTTGCGGACATCACGGCCGAGGCGGGCGTGGCCGGTCGGGGTTGGGACACGACCGCGGCGGTGTTCGCGGACATCGACGGTGATGGCGACTCGGATCTGCTCCTCAACACGCTCGGGCACGGGGTGCGGGTGTTTGCGAACGATGGGGCCGCGCGGTTTCAGGAGGTCACCGAGGCCGCCGGCGTGGCCTCTTCAGCGGGTGGGATGTCGTTGGCGCTGGCGGACGTGGACGGGGATGGGGACTTGGACCTGTACGCGGTCAACTACCGGACCACGACGGTGATGGATCAGCCCAAGACGACCTTTCGGATCCAGGTGGTCGAGGGGCAGCCGGTGGTGGCGTTCGTCAACGAGGTGCCGGCCACCTCGCCCGAGTTGACCAATCGCTTTTCGCTGAGTTCGTCTGGGGAAGTCCTCGAGTGGGGCGAGCCGGACGCGCTTTACCTTAACGATGGCCGGGGCAGGTTCCAGCCGGTCTCGTTCACTGGCGGGAGCTTTCTGGATGAGGACGGCCGCCCGCTGACCGAGCCGCCGCGGGACTGGGGTTTATCGGCGCAGTTCCACGATGTGAACGGCGATGGGGCGCCGGATTTGTACGTGTGCAACGATCTTTGGAGTCCGGACCGTTTCTGGATCAACGACGGCCGGGGCCGACTCCGCGCGATCGCCCGGTTGGCGGTGCGGACCACGTCGACGTTTTCGATGGGATTGGATTTTGGCGATCTGAACCGGGACGGGCATGTGGACCTCATGATTGTGGACATGTTGGCCACCGCCCATCGGGATCGCCACACCCAGGTCAGCACGCAACGGCCCATCGCCTGGCCCATCGGGTTGTACGACCAACGTCCGCAAGTCTGGCGCAACACCCTTCAGCTCAACCGCGGCGATGCCACCTTCGCCGAGATCGGTTACTACGCCGGCGTCGAGGCCTCGAACTGGTCCTGGGCACCCGTGTTGCTGGACGTCGATCTTGACGGTTACGAGGACATTCTCATTCCCAATGGGCAACTGCGCGATTTCCAGAACGTCGACATGCAGAACCGCATCGACGCCGCCCGTGCCGCTCGACCCCTCACGCAAGCCGACCTCGTCGCGCTGGTCGGTCTGCTTCCGGACTTCAGCACACCGAGCCTGGTGTTTCGTAACCGAGGCAATCTCACGTTCGAAGAAGTCGGCCGCCCGTGGGGCTTCGGGGACGTGGGCGTTTCGCAAGGCACCGCCCTGGCCGACCTGGACAGCGACGGGGATCTGGATGTCTTGGTGAACAAGCTCAACGAAGAGGCCGGCATGTACCGTAACGACAGTCCGGCACCGCGCCTCGCAGTCCGACTCCGCGGTCGGGCCGGTAACCGGCAAGGCATTGGCGCCAAGCTGGTCGTTTCCGGCGGACCGGTTCGCCAAAGCCAAGAAGTCATTTGCGGCGGCCGTTACCTCTCGGGGGCGGACCCGCTTCGGACCTTCGCCACTGGCACGCTGACGAACCGGCTCGAGGTGGCGGTCGTTTGGCGGAGTGGGCAACGCAGCCTCGTGAGCGACGCCCAGCCCAATCGCCTCTATGAACTCGAGGAACCGGTGGTTGAGGCAGCGGCCGGTGCGCCGCCGTCCCTCGCTGCGGATCCCGCGGGCGCCTCGCCTCCCTGGTTCACCGACGTCAGCGACCTGCTCGATCACCGCCACCACGAGGACCCATTCGACGACTTCGAGCGGCAACCGCTCCTGCCCCATCGGCTCAGCCAACTGGGCCCGGGCGTGGCTTGGCACGATGTGGACGGCGACGGCTGGGACGACTTGACGATTGCCAGCGGCCGGGGTGGGCCGCTCGGGGTGTTCCTCAACGATCGCGAGGGCGGGTTCCGCGCGCAGACGCAAGAGTTGGTCAATCGCCCGGCCCCGCGCGACCAGACCACCGTCCTGGGGATCGGCCACACCCTTTTCGTGGGCGCCGCCAACTATGAGGATGGGCAAACCAACGGCGGCTGCCTGCGCCTCTTCGACTTCCAACGCTCGGTTTCCGGCGACAGTGTCCTGGGGCAGCGGTCTAGCGCTGGTCCCTTGGCGCTGGCCGACGTCGATGGCGATGGCGCCTTGGACCTTTTCATCGGGGGGCGGGTGGTGCCGGGGCGCTATCCCGAGCCGGCCGATTCCTTGTTGTTGCGCAACCAAGGCGGGCGCCTGGGGCTGCGGCAACGCTTCGAGAAGGTGGGCCTGGTCAGCAGCGCCGTGTTCAGCGACCTGGACAACGACGGCCGCCCGGAGTTGGCGCTGGCTTGCGAGTGGGGCCCGATCCGCATCTTTCGGAACGACGGCCGCGAGTTCGTCGAGTGGGACGCCCCGCTCGAGTGGCCCGCCCCGGCCGCTTTGCAGGCCCCCGTTCGCCTGAGTGGCCTGACCGGCTGGTGGACCGGGCTGACCGCCGCAGATCTGGACGGGGACGGCCGTCTGGACCTGGTGGCGGGCAACTGGGGCCTGAACCTCAAGTATCGGCGGGACTTGAGCTACGCGCACCCGCGCCTGCTCTACTACGGCGATCTGGACGAGGACGGCACCGTGGATTTGATCGAGGGATACTTCAACCCGGCCTTGGGCCACGAGGTGCCCGAACGCGGTTACTTGGCCGTGCGGGCGGCCTTGCCGTTCATCCAAGAGCACATCGAGAGCTTCGAGGCTTACGGCACCTCGACGCTGGCGCAGATCTATGGCGCGCGGTTGCAGCGGGCGGACCGGCTCGAAGTCCGCTCGCTCGCCAGCATGGTCTTCCTGAACCGCGGCGACCATTTCGTCGCTCGCGAGTTGCCGGCCGAGGCGCAGTTCGCCCCCGTCTTTGGCATCTGCGCCGGCGACTTGGACGGCGATGGTTTCGAGGACCTTTTCCTCAGCCAGAACTTCTTCGCCACCACGCTGGAGTACAGTCGCCACGACGCCGGCCGCGGCCTGTGGCTGCGCGGGGACGGCTGCGGCGGACTGCAGCCTGTGCCCGGCCAAGAGAGCGGGCTCTTGGTCTATGGCGAGCAGCGCGGCTGTGCGCTCTCGGACTACAACCAAGACGGCCGGGTGGATCTGGTGGTGACGCAAAACGGAGCTCAGACCAAGCTCTTCCGCAACACCCGGGCTCGACCCGGCTTGCGTGTCCGCCTCCATGGCCCACCGGGCAATCCCACCGCCGTTGGTGCGGTCTTGCGCCTCCGCCGCGGCGAGAGCTTCGGTCCCGCGCGCGAACTCCATGCCGGCTCAGGGTATTGGTCCCAGGACAGTCCCGTGCAGGTGTTGGCGATGCCGGAGCCGGCGACCCAGCTCGAGGTTCGTTGGCCGGGGGGCCGACGGACGCAGGTGGATCTGCCCCCGAACGCTCGCGAGATCACGGTTGATCCCTCGGGCGGCCTCGTGTCGCACCGGTGAGCTCCGATTTCCGCGGGTCATTTTCTCCTTAAGTCCGGGCTGGTCCCAGCCGATAAGACGCCGGGTGGGTACTCGTGCGAATCGAACTTGAGGTATGAAGACCTTGAATTTTGCCCGATTCTGCGGAATCGCGGCGGTGATCACATTGGCTGCCTCCGTGTCGGTGCTGGCTGGCGCGGACACACCCGCCCTGGGTGTAACCAAGGCGATCAAGGGCAAACCCTTACTTGAACTGCCGGCTGTGGCGGCGCGACTCGTCGCCCAAGCGAAAGCCGCCGAACGGCTCGAACTCGCTCTGGCTAGCGTGCGCGTGATTGTCGGCCGACACCCCGCGTTAGCCCCCGCCTTGGTGGCGGCCATCGCGGCCGCGGCCCCAGAGGTCGCCGTGGCCACGGCCGTGGCGGCGGCGGAACTGCGCCCCGAGCAGGCAGCCCCCATTGCCCGCGCGGCCGCGCTGGCTGCGCCCAACCGGGCGCGGGAGTTGGTGAGTTCATTGTCGCAGGCCGTACCGGCGGCGGCGGTGAATGTTGCGGCGGCAGTCCCGGCGGCGGCGGTGAGGCGGGTGGAACTGAGCTCCGCAGCCAAGCCCGCGAGTACAGTGCCCGGCGGCGAAGGTGACACCGCGCCGAACTTGGCCCTCAAAGACTTTGCCATCAATGCGGCCTCGACACCGTTTCCACTGCGCGGCCGGCCCAACGTCATCGTGCAACCGCCCAAGGCGGCCGATCCCACCGGCCCGACCGTGCGGCTTGACGACGAGCCGATCAACCCGGCGTCAACTCCGTTCGGCGCTCGCTCGCAGCCGGCCTCGGTGAGCGGCCTGGCCACCTACGGCGCCGACTACGCCCGGCCTTAGGCGCCCGCGTTTTCCGACTCGCCAAGCCGCCGGGAAAGGACTACCACGACCGGCGTATGAACCGACATGTCTTCTGGCTGGTCGTGGTCTGTTCCGTGGCCTGGGCGACCACCGGCTGCGGGCGCAAGGGCCCCTATACCCCGCTGCACTCCGCCATCCAACAAGGCCAAGTGCAGATCATCCAACAGCACATCGCCGCCGGCACGGACCTCAACGCCAAGGACAGCTCCGGCTGGACCCCGTTGCATCATGCGGTGTTGAAAGGCGACCTGGCCATCGTGCAGCTTCTCGCCGAAGCGGGCGCAGACGCCACCCGCAAGGGCAACCAGGGCAAGACCGTGCTCGACTTGGCCCGCGAGAAGAAGCACGCGGCCATCGTCCAGTACCTCGAGGCCCGAAACCAGAAGGGCGGCCGCCGTTTGATCGACGGTGGGGTGGGCGTCTCGGAGGTGCTCGACGCCTTCTGAGCGCGGCGCGCTCTCCCGCCAACCTCGACCGCGAGCGGGCCCGACAGCGCCCGCTGCCGGGACGATGCGCCCGTTAAAAAAACGCCCCCCTGCAGTTTGACGCCCCACCCATTCGCATCTATTACTATGGCGATTAATTGAATCTATGAATGTCGCCGTCCGTTGTCTGGGTGTGTTCTTGCTGGTTGCCCACGCGCTTAGTGCCGCGGCCCAAGAGTGGGCCAAGGCCCGCCTTGAACAATCTCCGCGCCACCTCGAGTGGGTGACTGTGCCGCAGGGCGACCGCGCGGTGAAGTCCTTCCTCGCCTTTCCCGAAGTGAAGGAGAAGGCGACGGCAGTGGTGGTGATCCACGAGATCTTCGGCCTGACCGACTGGGTGCGCAGCGTGACGGACCAATTGGCGGAGGCGGGCTACATCGCCATCGCGCCCGACCTTCTCTCGGGGATGGGGCCGGACGGGGGCGGCACGAGCGAGTTAGGGGGCGGCGACGCAGTGCGCAAGGCGATTTCGAGCTTGGCGCCGGACCAGATTACAGCGGATCTGAAGGCGGTGGTGGCGTATGTGGGCAAGCTGCCGGCGGCCAATGGCAAGGTGGCGGTGGCCGGGTTTTGCTGGGGTGGCAGCCAGACCTTTCGGTTGGCCACCAACCACGACGGGATCAAGGCCGCCTTCCCGTTCTACGGTTCAGGGCCAACGGTGGCGGCAGAGATCGCTCGGATTCGTTGCCCCGTCTACGGCTTTTACGGCGGGAACGACGCGCGCGTCAACGCCAACATCCCCACCTCGAAAGAACTGATGCAGCAGGCCGGCAAACGTTATGAGCCGGTCACCTACGACGGCGCTGGCCACGGATTCATGCGCGCCGGTGAAGGGCCAGACGCCAGCGAGCCCAACCGCCGAGCCCGCACGGAGGCGTGGCGACGCTGGACGACGCTGCTGCGTGACCTGTAACGGCCTGCCTGGGGCGGCCCGGCCGCGACCCTGAGCGCCGGGGCGCGGTCCTTGCCACTTGCCTTCGCCCGCACCTGAGACCTCGAAGCCACGATGGTTTTGCGACTTTAACCTAAAGCACCGATGAACCCCAAACACACTACCTCCGCTCTCACCCTCACCTTACTGCTCGCTGGGCTGGGCGCCGGCTGTTCCGACCCGGCCAGCGACGTTCCCCAGGCCACCACCGGCGCGGCGCAACCGGGCGCGGCCAATGCCCGCGCCGCCGGCACACCCTACGTGCTCCGGGCTGAGTCCAAGATCGGTTTCGTGGGCTCGAAGGTCACGGGCAGCCACAGCGGCGGGTTCACGAACTTTGCCGGGATCTTCATGGTCGACGGCGGCAAGATCGCAGGGACCCCGCAGTTCAAGATCGCCATGCACTCGACCTGGTCGGACAACGACCGGTTGACCGGCCATCTCAAGAACGCGGACTTCTTCGAGGTCGACACCTACCCGGTGAGCACCTTTACTGCCACCGCCCTCGAGCCGGCCGCTGGCGGGCAGCACCAGGTCACGGGCAACCTCGAATTGCACGGTGTCACCAAGAGCATTTCCTTCCCGGCAGCGATCGAGGTGGGCGCGGAGGCCCTGACGGTGAAGGCCGAGTTCGCCATCAACCGCCGGGATTTCAACATCAACTACCCGGGCCGACCGAACGATCTGATTCGCGACAACGTGGTCATCCAGCTCGACCTCAAGGCTACCCCGGGGCCTGCCCGCCCCGAGGATCAACTGGCCCAGTAGGCTGCGCGGCGGCTCGACCGTCTTACTGTAAGACAGGGATTTGATGGATTTGATTGTTGACGCTGGGCGCCGCGGGCGAGACGCCCGCGCTCCATCGGGCCTGCAGACGACGACGACGACCGGATTCAGGGACTCAGCGATCATATGACAGGGCGACTACTGTAAGACAGGGAGTTGATTGTTGACGCTGGGCGCCGCGGGCGAGACGCCCGCGCTCCATTGGGCCTGCGGATCATAGGCTTCAGAGGTTTCAGGATTTCCGCAGCGGAGCGTATTGATGATATGCCAGTGAAATCATAGTTGACAGGACTACCCTGGCCGGGTCGGGAGGCAATGGGCGAACGGGGGCGGCTGCAACGGTTCCTTGGCTTCCCTTTTTCAGCGAGGGTGTGTTGTAATGAGGGCAGCACGAGTTGTATGTCCGACACACCGCGCTCAGCTTTGCTGCGCCAGCTCCCGTCGATCACCGAGTTGCTGCAAGCACCGGCGGCGAGTGCCTGGCTCGAGTGTCAGCCGCGCTCCTTGGTGACCGCGTGCGTCCGGCGCGCGGTGGATCTCGTGCGGCAACAGATCCTGGCCGATGCCAGCGGCCGTTGCGGCTCCCAGCACGTGACCGCCGGGGCGATTCTCGAGCGGGCGGGGCAATTGCTCGCGGAAGCCACCGCCCCGCACCTGCGCGAGGCCATCAATGCCACCGGCATCATCCTGCACACGGGCCTCGGCCGGGCGGTGTTCCCCGCCAGCGTCGTCCAGGGGATGGTCGCCGAACTCGAGGGCTACACCACCCTGGCGGTGGATCGGTCGACGGGGGAGCGCCTCGAACGAGACGAGTTGGTCGAGTATATCTTGACCGAACTCACGGGAGCCGAGGCAGCCACGGTTGTGAACAATAACGCGGCCGCCACGCTCCTGGTCCTGGCCGGGCTGGCGGCGGGCCGAGAAGTGATCGTCTCGCGGGGTCAACTGATCGAGATCGGGGGGTCGTTTCGCCTGCCGGAGGTCTTGAGCCAAAGCGGGGCGCGCTTGGTCGAGGTGGGCGCCACCAACCGGACGCACCTTCGCGACTACCGCCAAGCCATCACCGCCCAGACGGCCGCCGTCCTGCGGGTGCACCCGAGCAATTACCAGATCGTCGGCTTCACGAGCGAGGTGGACCTGGCGGACCTGGCGGCGCTGGCGCACGAGCGGGGGGTGCTGCTGATCGACGATCTTGGCGCTGGGGCCTTGGTGGGGCTGGAGCAGTTTGGCCTGCCGCATGAACCGACCGTGCGCGAGTCGATCGAGGCGGGGGCGGACGTGGTCTTGTTCAGCGGCGACAAGTTGATCGGGGCAAGCCAGTCGGGTGTCATCGTCGGGCGCAAGGCCTTGGTCGAACGATTGCGTAAGCACCCGTTGATGCGCGCGGTGCGCGTCGACAAAACCTGCCTCCTTGTGCTCGAACGGACCTTGGCCCTGTTCCGAGATCCAGGGCGGCTGGCCCGCGATCACCCGACCTACCGCATGCTCGCCACGCCTGCGGTCGAGCTCGAGCAACGAGCTAGAGCGCTGGCGGACGCGATTGCCCAAGTCGCGCCCCAGGTGACGACCACCGTGGGCGAGAGTGTGGCCTATCTCGGGAGTGGCTCTTTACCCACCGAGGCGATCCCCAGTTACGCGGTGAGCCTGGCTGTGCCCGGCCTGAAGGCGGCCGGGGTGGCCCGGCGGTTGCGGTTGGACGCCGCGTGTGTGTTTGGCCGAATCGAGGAGGACCTGGTGCGCTTGGACGTGCGCACGCTCACGGACGCGCAGGTGCCGGAGGTGGCGGCGGCGGTTGGGCGGGCGTCGAGCGGGTAGCGGCGAACCGGTGTTCGCCGCTGTTCCCGCCGGGCCGAGGAGGTCGGCGATGACCTGGATGCTCCCGGGGTCGCCCGCGGGTGCCTACCTCATTTCTTCCTCACATACTCGATGGTCATCATCTTCGTCTCGGCCCCGTCCGCGCCCACCAGATACATGGTGAAGGTCAAATGGTCATCGTCCACGAAGCGGGTTTCGTTCCTGTACTTGGCGGGAGTGCCGTCCGGGCCGGGGCCATCGCCCTTCATGCTGAGGGTCTTCTTGGCGTCGTCATAGGTCCCCTCGAACAACATGAGCTGCGTGCTCATCGAGTCCACCCAGACGCTCACATACTTCTGCTTGGCCGGGTCGTACCCATCCAACCCTCGGCCCTGGAACTTCTGGCCGGCGAACTCGCCGCGGAAGTCGCTGCTCAGCCACAGTCCGCCACACTCCAACTTCGACGAGAGCGTGCCGTTGGACTCGCCCTCCGGCGACTTGATGGTGGTGGTCCACTCGCCCGCTTGCCGTTTCAGCAGCGCATGCTGCGGTGTGGGCGTCGGGACACCCTGGGCAGCGGCGCCCAGCGCGGCCAGGAACAGCGCCCAGCACGCCGGGTGAAGGACCGTGAGGAACGATGGCAGTCGATTCATGTTCTTGAAGTATTGCTAATTGTTATTGTTAATCCAATTTCCGGCCAAGCGTCGCGCAGGTGGACGGTGAAGTCAAGCCCGCCCCCTGCCCACCCCCGCCACGGTGTCCCGGGCGCAGGAGCCTGAGTCCAAGCCATGCAGGCCGGCCGGAGCCTTGGCCTCAGGACAGGGACAGGGATCGAGCAGGCGCCACCGCCAGCGCCGCATGAGGCCTCGCGCGGGAGCGGGGCGGCGGCTACGGCTACAGATTTCGAATCCAGACGTTCCGGAATCTGACCGGGTTGCCGTGGTCCTGGAGGTAGATCGGGCCGCGTTCGACCACGCCTTTGAGGGGCGCGGCAGTGGTGGGTTGGGGTTTGACGGGCACATGATCTTGGATCAGGACGCCGTTGTGGAGGACGGTGAAGGAGCCGTCTTGCACTGGGCCGTCGGGCCGTTGTTTCGGGGGATGGAAGATGATGTCGTAGGTCTGCCATTCGCCGGGGGGGCGACACGCGTTAACCAGCGGGGCGGCGTGGCCGTAGTAAGCGCCGGCCTGGCCGTTGGGGTAGGTCTTGTTGTTGTAGGAGTCGAGCACTTGAATCTCATAGCGGCCCTGGAGGTAGACGCCGCTGTTGCCGCGCCCTTGGCCGTCGCCTTTCACGACGGAGGGTGTGGCCCACTCGATATGCAACTGGCAGGCCCCAAATTCCTCTCGAGTGAAAATGCCGCCGGTCTGGGTGGTCTCCATGCAGCCCTCGACCAAGCGCCACTTCGGCTCGCCGCCGCCGCGTTGGCTGCGCCACTGGGCGAAATCCTGGCCGTTGAAGAGCACGATCGCGTCTCCCGGAGGTGGCCCGGGCGCTACGATGGGGGGCTCGGCGGTTGGCGCCGATTCAGCCGCGCCGAGGCCGAAAGCGAGGCCCAGGAAGGCGGTGGCGGCCAGTGTTCGCGGGGCGGTTCGCCAGCCGCGTTGGGGTGAGGAAGTGCGTGGTTCTGTCATGGTGGTTGTCATGTCGGTTTGCATGGTTTCAGAGATTCAACTCGGCCGGTGGCGGATGACAATGCCAAAGGGGACAAGGTTGGGGCTGGTAACCGGCGCCCCATGGCTTCGGTCAATAGTGGAGAACCGCAAGCGCCTGAGGCGCTGGGGTCGAGACCAAGAACACAAAGCAGCATCCGTTCCATGACCATGCAACCTTATCCCACCCGGCTCGTCGGTCTGTTGGCGAGCTTCGCTTGTTCCCTCGTCACGCTGGCCCAAGCGCCGGCGCCGGCGGCTGCGCCGGCAGAGACTCCGCGGTTCCGTGGGGCGATGGGGCCACCGGTGATTTCGCCGGAGGTTGGGGCCGATCGGAAGGTGACGTTTCGGATTCTCGCGCCACGGGCTGAGGCGGTGCGCTTGGCGGGCAGCGACTTGCCCGGGGCGGGCCAGGGACTGGGGATGACCAAGGGGACCAACGGCGTCTGGGAAGTGGCGCTGGACGGGCTGGCGCCGGGGTATTACCGGTACAACTTCAACGTCGATGGCGTGTCGGTGATCGACCCGCGCAACCCGGCCACCAGCGAGTCCAACGCCAACACCTGGAGCTTGGTGGGTGTCCCGGGGTTGGACTGGTCGGACACGCGGGAGGTGCCGCACGGGGCGGTTGCCGAGGTGACGTATTACTCGAAGTCGCTCCAGCGGTTCCGCCGCATGCACGTCTATACCCCGCCCGGCTACGAGTCGGGCGCGGGGCGTTTCCCGGTCTTCTACCTACTGCATGGGGCCTTCGATTGTGACGATTCCTGGACGTCGGTGGGCCGTGCCGGTTTCATTCTCGACAACTTGATCGCGGCGCAGAAGGCCAAGCCCATGGTGGTGGTCATGCCGGCGGGTCATACCGGCCCATTCCGTATGGGCGGACCGCGCGGGGGGGCGGACGAGTTCGCGCAGGATTTCGTTCAGGACATTATGCCGCACATCGAGAAGCACTATCGTGTGCACACGGACCGGCCGAACCGCGCGCTGGCAGGGCTCTCGATGGGAGGCGGTCACACCCTGGCGATCGGGATTCCGAACCTCGAAAAGTTCGGCTACCTGGGCGTGTTCAGCTCGGGGGTGTTCGGCATCGCCGGCGGCGGGCCTGGGGGCGGTTCGCCGGGGCCCCGGTTCGAGGAGCAGCACCAAGCCGCGCTCGCCAATGCCCAGCTCAAGCCTGGCCTGAAGCTGTTTTGGTTTGCGACCGGCAAGGACGATTTCCTGGTCGAGACCTCGCGGGCGACGGTGGCGATGTTCAAGAAACACAGCTTCGACGTGGTCTACCGCGAGACCGAAGGGGCGCACACGTGGATTGTGTGGCGCGAGTATCTCCACGAGTTTGCGCCGCAGTTGTTCCAGTAACCGGCCCGAGTGCGGCTCGGGTGCGGGCAGGGTGGGCGTCGTTTGCGGGCGCCGGCTCCGGACCGTCAGGGCGTGGGCTCGGCCTCGACCTCGAGCGTCCAGTCTGCGAACTCGACCGCGTAGGCCCGCTGATCGCATGCCCCGGCCGCCAGGCCCAGGTCCACAACCTCGGCCAGGCCCGGCACCGGGCCGGTCTGACGTGTGCCGGTCCAGGTTATGCCGTCATAGCTGATGGCGCTGGAGAAGCGGTCGCCTTGGCGCGCCAGCCGCAGCCACATCGGGTACGGTTCGGTGCGCGGGTGATTCTGACTCGAGGCCTTGTGCATGCAGCCATCGCCAAACTCGTCCCATTGCAGGCCGGTCCGGCCGGGTGTGGTGAAACACAAGACCGACCCTAGACTGCCGGGTTCGGCTCCGAAACTCTGGGCGAGGTCGTTCCGCACGAAGAGGCCTGCCCGGAACCATTCGTGCGTTCGTTCGCTAAAGCGCACCACCTTGACCGTGCTGACGAAATTCCCTCGGACGCCTTGCCGCAGGTAGATTGTGCCGTAGGAGTCTTCCGCGTGCAAAAGGTCTGTGCCGCTCGCCTGGATGCGATAACGATTCCGCGCGGTGTCCACCTGGAACTCGGCCGGTCCGGCCGTGGCCGAGACGTGGGTGTCGAGCGGGCGCGTCGTCAACGCCACGGCCCGATGCGCGTAGACGTGCAGCCTCGATTCGGGCGTGTTGCCGATGCGGATGCGGTAGCGGCCCGGGGCTGGGGTCAACTGGAACGCGATCGGCTTGGCTTCGCCCGGCGCCAGGGTCACTCGACGCGACTCGGCCGCCTCGCCGTTCAGAAACAGCGCCACGGCGGCCGTCGCTTCCCGAGGGCCCACATTCTCGAGGCGGGCGCTCGCCGTGATGGCCGTTCCTGCCGGCACGACGGATTCGGAGAGGGCCAACTCGTCAGCCAGCACTGACCAGGGTTCACCGCGAATGTCGATGGTTTGCGTGGGGGAATCCTCGATGGCGATGCGGCGCAGGCCGGGGGTGGCGAAGCGGAGCCGGAACTCGACGTGGGCGTCGTTGCCGCGAATCGAGGCCACTTTCTGCGTGGCGTTTCGCCGGCCATCCACAAACAGGTGGACGGTGCTGACGCCGGTGGCGCCGCGGTTCTTGAGTTCGGCGCGGGCCACGAGGTATTGCCCGGTGAGGAAGCCGTCGTCTGAGCCGGTGGCTTCGGACCGGATGGCCAACCCTGTGGCGGCGAGGTCGGGCACGCCTAACAGCAACGGCTCGGGGGCAATGGCGGGCGGTTCGATGACGAAGTTGTCCCGGTAAAGGTTGTCCACGAGGTTGGCCGCACAGAGCTTCATCTCGCCCTGGGCCAGCCCATAGAACACGTTGTTCTCGGCCACCCAGCCCGAGGACATGTTGTCGAACCAGATGGCGACATTGTCGTTGAAGTAACCGCGCCGGACCTGGTGGATCAGGTTGTGGCTCACGAAGGAATCGTGGGTCAGGCCGGAGGTGGTGATGGCCCCCGAGTCGTCGGCGCATTCCTGGACCTGGTACAGATGATTGTACTCGACCCGATAGCCGCCGGTGAGCGCCTCCTCGAGATTGCGCCAACCGCCCACCGAGATGGCGGTGCGCCCGAGATTCTGGGTGATGGCGTTGTGGGCGATCGTCGAGAAGAGCGTGTCGTGGTCGCTAATTGCCGCGCCTCCGCAGAAGGAGAGCGTGTTGTGCGTTAGGCGCGTCTCGCGAATGCTGTCCGTCCACTTCGCCGGGTGCGCCACGCCAGCCACCACGATGCCGCTCCCGCCGGTCCGGGTGATGGCGTTTTCGAGAATCCGCGTCTGGTAGCAGCCCGGATCCAGCCGCACCCCTTCGCCTGCCACGTTCCGAATGTGCGACGCCACCACTTCGCAGGCGTGGGCGTAAGCCAGCGTGAGGGCGCTGCCGCCAGCCGTCGTGCCCTCGAAGGTCAAGCCGTAGAACCGCAGGTTGCGCACTGGCCGATCGGCGGTGCCACTGACGCGCAGCAGGTGGGACAGGCGCGGCACGGTCAGTCGCGCCTGGTTCGGATCGGGCAGGTCGGCCGGTGGGTGGAAACTCAGCTTGCCGGATGCGGGCGCGAAGTGCCATTCGCCGGGCGCATCGAGCAGCGCCTCGAGGTTTTCGACATAGTAACGCGGGGGCACGACCACGAGTCCGGGCTGGGGCTGTTGCAGGTGCACCGTGCGGGACTCCGCGTCGATGCGCACCATCGAGTTCCTCCCGGTATGCCACCGCAGCAGCATCACGATGCGGTTCCCTGCCAACTCCGGCCAAGCCTCGAGATCCCCCGGGCGGTACCGGAACGCGGTGGTGGTCACGGGGAATTCTGCGGGGGTGAAGTAGCCTTCATTGGGCGCCCGAGCTAGGGTCAGGCTCACGCCCTC
>VHCO01000033.1 GCA_016871715.1 Verrucomicrobiota bacterium | reverse complement strand
GGCCGGGTTCCAGCGGGAGCTGGCGGCGACGAGGGTGGTCTTCGCCACGCTGCTGGGTCGGCCGGAGCTGAAGATGGCGACTCTCGCCGGGGCCTTAGGCGAAACGCCGGTGACCGCGCTGCTCGAGGCGACCGCGGAAGGCGTGTTGGCGAGTCATCCCAGCGCGACGGCGGCGCAGGCGAACCTCGAGCAGGCCGAACTGACCTACCGACGGGCGCGGCTGGAGCCGTATCCCGACCTGACGTTGGGCGTGTCAGGCGGGCGTCTGGGCGAAAGCGACGAGTCCATCGTTCAACTGGGGTTCTCGCTACCCCTGCCGATCGTCGACCTCGGCAAAGGGAAGCAACAGGAGGCTCGGGCGAACGTGGACGTGGCAGAAGCGGAGTGGCAGGCGATCCGCCAGCAGTTGCAGCGCGAGTGGGCCAACGCTCAGGAGCGTTACCACACCGCCGTGGAACAGGTGGGCCGTTACCGCGATCGAATCCTGCCCAAGGCCGAGGAGGCGTTGCGGTTGGTCCAAACCGGCTTCGAAGAGGGCAAGTTCAACTTCATCGATTGGCTGGACACGCAGCGGACGACAGCCGAGGCGCGGCGGGTCTACCAGGAGAAGCTCCTGGAAATGAACGTGGCGCAGGCGGAGTTGGAGGCCCTGCTGCATCCCGAACCGACTCGACCTTGAACCACGAGCGAACTCCAAACTATGAATCCCCCATCCCATTCCGGGATACCACCTCGCATGAAAGGTCGGGCGGCCTGTCCCCAGGCCGCCGCCGGCGCGGTGGGGACACCGCGCCCTACCGACTTCCGGGGTAACCGGCAGATCCCACTCAGAGGGACAGCGGTGGCGGCTATCGCCGCCTCCGTGTTGCTCGCTGGCTGCACGAAGCCGGAAAGCCAAGTCCACGACCACGGCGTCGACCAAGCCGGCCCCGCCCAGATCGACCAGAACCACGGCGAGCCCACCACCGCGCTTCGGGTCGCCGCAGCGGTCAACGCGCTGCCGACTCCCAGCGGCCCACGGTGCGCCCCACACCACGCCCCCAAGCAGTGGTGTTTCATTTGCGACCCGGTGCTGCGTGACCCGGGGCGGCTGTGGTGCCAGGAACACGCTCGTTACGAAGACCGTTGCTGGCTATGCCATCCGGAACTCGAAGACAAAAATCGCCTCTGGTGCAACGAGCATTCCCTGTACGAAGATGAGTGTTTCCTTTGTCATCCGGAACTGAAAGGCCAAGCCCAGCCTGCCGCAGCGGCCGTCTCAATGCTGATGTGCCGCGAGCACGGTGTGCCCGAAGCCGAGTGCGGCATTTGCCGCCCGGAGGTGACCGCCCAACTCGAACCGGGCGAGGGCCTGAAGGTGCGACTGCCCGCCAAGACCTCCGCGCGCAGCGCTGGGGTGCAGACCGGCAAGCCGTCAGTGGGCAGCATGGCCGAGGCCATCGAGTGTTACGCGGAGATCGCCTTCAACCAGAACAAACTGGCGCACGTCGTGGCGCCCGTGGGCGGCATGGTCCAGGATGTGGCCGCGGACTTAGGAAGCCAGGTCGAGGAACAACAGACCGTGGCCCGGCTTTGGTCGGCCAGCATCGCCGAGGCCGTGGCCCGGGCCGTGCTCTCCCACCAGACCCTGGCCCGAGAGCGCCGCTTGCGCGCGCAGCGGGTGACCTCCGAGCAGAACCTCCAGGAAGCGGAGGCCGCCCATCGCGCCGCCTGTCAGCAACTGAGCACGCTGGGCTTCACCGAGGAACAGATTGACGAGTTGGGCGAGAAACCGGGCGAGCAGGTGCTCCTCGAGGTGCGCGCGCCGTTCGCAGGCGAGATTGTCGAACGCACGGCGGTGCGGGGCGCACTGGTGGACGCGGGTAGAATCCTGTTCACGGTGGCGGACCGGACGACGATGTGGGCGATGCTGAACATCCCGGAGTTGGCGCTGGCGCGCGTGCGCGTGGGCCAGACTGTGGAGTTGCAAGTCGATTCGATTCCCGGCCGGACGTTTACCGGCCGACTGACGTGGGTGGCGGCTGAGGTGGATGAGCGCAGCCGATTAACGCGAGCGCGCGTCGAGGTGGCCAATCCGGACGGTCTGCTGCGCGCCCGGATGTTCGCCCAAGCCCGGATTGTGGTCCGCCGCGCCGATGGCGCTTTGCTCTTGCCCAGCTCGGCCATCCAGCAGGTGGAAGGCAAGCCCGTGGTGTTTGTGAAGCTCGAGGAGGATTTGTTCGAGGCGCGGCGGGTGGCGTTGGGCGCGAGATTCGAGGGTCAATCCGAAGTGCTGGTCGGCTTGCGGGCAGACGAAGAAATCGCCGTGCGCCGAGTCTTCCCGCTCAAGTCGCAGTTGCTCGTCTCTCGGTTGGGCGCCGGCTGCGCCGATGACTAGCGTTCTCTTGAGGGCCGCATGAATTGGCTCATCCATTTCTCCCTCAACAACCGCCTTCTGGTCTGCGTCCTCTCGGCGGTGCTCGTCGTCGTGGGCGGCCGCGCGCTGTTGCATCTGCCGGTGGACGCCTTCCCGGATACCACGCCGGTCCAGGTGCAAATCAACACGGCGTTGCCGTCCCTCAACGCCCAGGAAGCCGAGCAACAGGTCACCTTGCCCATCGAACTCGCCATCGGCGGCCTACCCGGCCTCCGTAATGTGCGGTCCGTCTCGAAGTTCGGCCTGTCTCAGGTCGTCGCCACCTTTGACGATCGCACCGGCATCTACCTGGCGCGCCAACTCGTCCTGGAGCTGTTGCAGAGCGTCGAGTTGCCGGAAGGCATCGCCCGTCCCCAACTGGGGCCGATCTCCTCCGGCCTGGGCGAGGTCTTTCACTACGTCGTTCGCTCGGACCACCCGCAACGCACCCTGACCGAATTGCGGGAGTTGCAGGACTGGGTCGTGAAACCGCAGTTGCGCCAGGTGCGCGGCGTGGCGGAGGTCAACTCCTGGGGCGGCTTCGAGAAGCAATACCACGTCGTGGCAGACCCGGCGCGGTTGGTGAAGTACGGCCTGACACTTGAAGAGCTGATCGCGGCCCTTCAAGCGAACAACCAGAACGTGGGCGGCGGCCAGGTCGTGCGTGGCGGCGAGGCGCTGCTGCTGCACGGCCTCGGATTGACAACGGACACCGAACAAATCGGCGACATCGTCATCCGGGCGCACGACGGTGTCCCGGTACGGGTGCGGGACGTGTCGACGGTGCAGGTGGACCATGAGATTCGTCGCGGCGCCGTGAGCGCCGCAGGCCGAGGCGAAGTGGTGTTGGGTTTGGGGTTCATGCTCCTGGGCGAGAACAGCGCGGTCGTGACGCGCGCGTTGAAAGCGAAACTGGCGGCGATCCAAAAGACGCTCCCGGCGGATGTGATCGTCGAGACGCTCTATGACCGGACGGACTTGGTGGACAAGGTCATTCGCACCGTGCGCCACAACCTGCTGGCCGGCGCGCTGCTGGTCATCGCCGTCCTGTTCGCCTTCCTGGGGAGCCTGCGCGCCGGGCTCATCGTGGCTGTGGCTATCCCGCTTTCGATGCTGTTTGCCGGCAACTTCATGTTGCAGACGGGCATCGCCGCCAGCCTGTTGAGCCTGGGCGCCATCGATTTCGGCCTGATCGTCGATAGCTCTGTCATCATGATCGAGAACTGCGTTCGACGACTCGCCGAGTTCGATGGTAGCTCCCGCAGCGCCGCCGTCCCGGCGGCGGGTTCAGCCGGCGGCTTGCCCGCCGCTCCGGGCGGCAGCGGCAGGGATGCCGCCCTCACCACCAGGCCGGAGGCCTGCGCGGCATCGCGCAGCCGTGACCGCCTTGAGACCATCCGGGACGCGGCCTTGGAAGTGCGGAAACCGACGCTCTTCGGCGAACTGATTATCCTGATTGTCTTCCTACCGGTGCTGACCCTCGAAGGGATCGAAGGGAAATTGTTTCGGCCGATGGCACTGACGATGATCTTCGCCCTGTTCGGTTCGCTGGTGCTGTCCCTGACCCTCATGCCCGTGTTGGCTAGCCTGGTCCTGCCAGCCCAGATCAAACACGCCGAACCGCGGTTGGTCCGGGCCATGCGCCGGCTCTACGCGCCGCTGCTGGACCTGGCGTTGCGGTACCGGAGGGCCACCCTGCTGAGTGGGCTGGCCGTCGTGACGGCGGCGGGCCTGCTGGCCTCCCGTATGGGCGGCGAGTTCTTGCCCAAATTGGGCGAGCAAGCCCTGGCCGTGAGCACCGTCCGGTTGGCCGGCGTGTCGGTCGAGGAAGCGGTGGCGTGGAATACGCGCCTCGAGCAAGAGTTGCTCGACGCTTTTCCGGATGAGATCGAGCACATCTGGTCGCGGTTAGGCGCGCCGGAGATCGCCACCGACCCGATGGGCATCGAGTTGACGGACTTCTTCATCGCGCTGCAACCCCGCGGCCAATGGCGCAAGGCGCGCACGCAACCGGAGTTGGTCGAGGCGATGCGCCAGGTGTTCGCCACCCAGCCGGGCATGACCGCGGCGTTCAGTCAGCCGATCGAGATGCGCATGAACGAAATGATCGCCGGCGCGCGAGGTGACGTGGCGATCAAGGTTTACGGCGACGATTTGGGCGAGTTGCGCCGGCTCGCCGACGAAGTGCAAGCTGCGCTCGCCGGTCTGGAGGGCGCCGCCGAAGTGACCGGAGAACAGCTCACCGGCCAACCGGTGCTGCAAGTTCAACTGGACGCGCAGGCCATCGCCCGCTACGGCGTTCCCCGCCGCAACGTGTTAAACGTAGTTGAAGCCGTGGGCGCCAAGAAGGTTGGCGAGGTGCGCGAAGGCCAACGGCGATTCGCCCTGGCGGTGCGTTTGCCCGATCGACAGCGCACGGACCCCGAAGCCCTCGCCGCCACGCTCATCCCGACGGCGACCGGCCCCATCGTGCCGCTGAACCGGCTGGCCAACCTCGTCGAGACCGAAGGGCCATCCACCATCAACCGGGAATGGGCGCGGCGACGCGTGACCGTGCAAGTGAACGTGCGGGGCCGTGACGTCGCCGGCTTTGTTGCCGAAGCGAAGCAGAAGGTCGGCGCGGCGGTGAAGCTGCCTGACGGTTACGCGATGGAATGGGGAGGGCAGTTCGAGAATATGGAGCGGGCCAACCGGAAGCTGAGGTTCGTGGTGCCGATGGCCTTGGGGCTCATCTTTGTGTTGCTCTACTTTAGCCTGAACTCGTTCCGGGACGTGTGCATCGTGGCAACCGGTATTCCCTTGGGCGCCGTGGGCGGTGTGCTGGCGCTCTGGTTGCGGGAGATGCCATTCACGGTGAGCGCTGGCATCGGCTTCGTCGCTCTGAGCGGGGTGGCTATCCTCAACGGCTTGGTGCTGGTGACCTTCATCAAGCAGCGGTTGGAAGCGGGAACGCCGCTGGAACAGGCGGTGCGCGATGGGTGCCTGGTGCGACTGCGCCCGGTCCTGATGACCGCGCTGGTGGCGGCCGTAGGCTTCATCCCCATGGCACTCAACGTCGGCGTGGGCGGCGAGGTTCAGCGTCCGCTCGCCACCGTCGTCATCGGCGGCATCTTCACCAACACGCTGCTCACGCTGCTGGTGCTACCCGCGCTCTACGGCTGGCTCGCGCGGTCGAGGCCCCAGTCTTGGAGACGCGGGCGCTGACGGAGTTTGAAGGGTACGTGTACCGCCGGTTTTTCAACCGGCATTTGTGCCGACTCGAAAGTCGGCGGTACCAGCCTCCAACCGCTTCGCCGGCTATGGCCACTCGCTCTGCTCGTCTCGCACCCTGAACACGGTCACGCCCGTAGATCGAACGCTTGTGCAGTCCTTCGCTCCCGAGTTACCACTGGCCAGGCGGCCAGCGCGCATGTCAGAGTGCGGTAATGAAAGTCAAAGCGAACCATAGCTTTGGCGAGATTCGGCACGGCGAACGGCTCACGGTTGCCGGCGAACGTTGGCGGGCCTTTTGTTGGTGTGGGCCGGCTGTGGGGTGGCTCGCATTGTGTTTCTTCGTGCCAATGCTGTTGCTGTTCGGCGTCAGTTTCCTGTCGCGCGATGACTTGGGCAGGATCGGTCTCCCGCTGACCTTCGAGAATTACCAGCGCCTGATCGGGTTTGGCCTCTTGGGCTTCGACTCGCTCTACCCGGTCATCGTCTTGCGCAGTCTGGTGTTGGGGGCCATGACCGCAGGGTTGTGCGTGCTGGCGGGCATGCCGCTGGCCTTCTTTGTCGCCGGGTTGCCCACACGCTGGAAAAACCTGGCGCTCACCTTGGTCATCGTTCCCTTTTGGACAAACCTGCTCGTGCGAACTTACGCCTGGCAAATCCTCCTGAGTTCCGACGGTTGGGTGACGCGCGTGGCGGTGGGCTTGGGCTTGGCGGCGCCGGGCGAGGCGTTGTACCCGGGCGCGGGCGCGGTATTGGCTTGCATGGTATGCGATTACCTCCCGTTCCTGGTGTTGCCGTTGTACGCGTCGGTCGAGAAACTCGACTGGACGTTGGCCGAGGCAGCGGTCGATCTCGGGGCGAATCCGGCGCGCGCCTTCTGGCATGCTGTCCTGCCCCAGATCCGGCCAGGGCTGGCGGCGGGTGTGATCTTAGTGTTCCTGCCTGCGACCGGGCAGTTTGTGATCCCAGACTTGTTGGGCGGGGCGAAGACCGTCTTGCTGGGCAACGCGGTGCAGCAGCAGTTCGGTTCGAGTTTGGACTGGCCATTCGGCTCGGCGATTGCCGTTCTGGGCTTGGCGGCGGTTCTGAGCGGGCTCTGGCTCCACGCGCGGTATGCTCGGGAGCGACGCGAATTCGAGTGGATATGAAACCCGCGCGCATCCCGCTCGCGGCAACGGCCCTCGGGCTGTACGCCTTTCTGTACCTGCCGATCGCAGTGGTGGTGGTGTTTTCGTTCAATGCGGCGCGCTATAACCCAGCTTGGGAAGGGTTCAGCCTGCAATGGTACGCAGCTCTACTCGACAACCGGGCGGCGCAGGCAGCGGTGCGAAACACGTTGATCTTGGCGCTATCGAGCACCGCCGTCGCCACTGTCCTGGGCACGCTGCTCGGCTTTGGACTGAGCCGGTACCGATTCCCCGGCAGGAACTGGGTCGCGCAGTCGCTGCAGGTGCCGGTGTTCATTCCGGACATCGTGATGGCGGCGGCGCTGTTGCTCGGGTTCTCGCTCGCGCGCGAATGGACCGGTCGGCCGCAGCTTGGCCTGACCACGATGGTGCTGGCGCACGTCAGCTTCCAGATTCCGTTTGTGGCCGTGGTGGTGCGCGCACGGTTGGCCGGTCTCGACCCTGCCCTCGAGGAAGCCGCGCGCGACCTGGGCGCTAACAGCGCGCAGGCCTTCCGGCACGTGACCCTGCCGTTGATCCTGCCGGGTGTGTTGGCGGCGGCGATGCTCGCCCTGACGCTGAGCCTGGACGATTTCGTGGTCAGTTTCTTCACGAGCGGACCCGGCTCAACCACGCTGCCCATCTTGATCTACTCGTCGGTCAAGCGCGGGTTGACCCCCGAGATCAACGCCCTGGCCACCCTCATGGTGGTGGCTGCCGTGCTCGTGGCCGCCGTGTTGAGCCTCTACCGGCGTGGTGCCGACCGAGCCTGAGTCGGGCGCGGTGACAGAGAGTCGAGAGGTCCGCCTGGGTCGCTAGTCGCCCGCCCCGCCCACGGTTCGAGTCGCGCTGGGATCTTGGGTTGACCCGGCCTGCGGCTTGAGTTGCTTGGCCAGCCGGGCGACGCGTTCGCCTAATCGCCGGGCGCCCTCCAGTTCGCTCTGGCCCACGCCCAGATCCAGCGGCCCGGTGATGGCGGCGGCGCCAGCCTCCGCCCAGATGCTGCCGGTGCGTTCGTTCTGGTAAAGTGGCCCCACGACAATCATCCGGTTGTGCAACATGAACAGGAGCAGCGACACCACCACATGACCTTGGCCGCCCACTTGCCCGCCGGCCGTGGCAAAGGCGCCGCCGACCTTGTCGGTGAAATCCACGCGCCACTTCCAGTTCCAGTCGTCGATGATGGTCTTCATCTCGCCCGGGATGTTGGCGAAATACGTCGGGCTACCGAGGATGATCCCGTCGGCGGCCTCGAGGTCAGCCTGCGTGGTTTCTTGGACACGCTTGAGCACGGCGCTCACCCCCGGCACGCGCTGTACTCCCTCGACCGCGCCGCGGGCCATTTGCTCGGTGTTGCCTGTGCGAGAGTGATACGCCACCAACACCCGCACGGCGTCGCGGGATGCCGATGCGGCAGGCGGGTGCGCTTCATCTCCGTGCAGCGCACTGACAGCCGCGCTCACACCGAGCAGGGCCAGCGCCAAGGCCCCGGCAGCGCTGAATTCCCGAAAGCGAATCGGCCGGATGACGTTGTCAACGGTGGCGCGGCGGCGGTCGGGCGCCTTCCTTCGGTCGCGCCGGGTGCCAGCAAGGCCAGCGAGAAGGAGGATACCCTGCGGAGTGTTCTGCGGAGTGAATCGACCCAAGAGCGGTTGGGCAGAGGTGTGATGCATAGCAGCAGGGGCGTGATGCATGGACATGATGCTGGTGAGCATGGTGTGGGTCCCGGGCTGCCGCAATCGCGAAAGTCCGCGCTGGCCCGTTGTTGAGGGCACCTGAATAGAATGCAGCGCAATGAGTTGAGAGCCGCGACACGCGGCGGTGTCAACCATTTTAAACCTGGCACAGAGTTGTCATTCTGGTCCGGAGCCGGACCGTCGCCGTCCTATTCCCACGAGCTGGCACTCGCCCGAGCATGCCACTACGAGCGCCGGGGTAGCTGCGAGCTGGCACTCACGGTTGTTGGCCGCTGGGTCCTTGGGTCGTTGGGTCGCACGGCCTGTGGAACGTGTCAACGACTATAAGACCGGTTCAAAGTAAGAGTAAGAACGGGAACGACTTCCAACGAACAGCTTGTCCCACGCTACTTAGTGCTGTCTCCAAAGCCGGTGCTCTCGGTCAGGTGCCAGGACGACGCCGGAAAGCAGAAGAAGGGAACCGAGTAGTTGCGGTTGAGATTCTTCGTTCGTAGCCCCAACTCACTCCGCGGTTCGGGATCGCCAAACCGTGTCAACGACTTTAAACCCGGCACAAAGCACTTCCAGGTTCCTGAGGCTTGATCGTTGTCGTCCAGTCCCAACACAACAGCGGCACTCAGGGGCGAACGGCGAACCGAACTGAACTGGCGTTCGTTCGCCGCCGCTAGGTCAGAGGGCCGGCGCGCATCGAGACGCATCGAGATGGCTTTGGGATTGCTCGACGGGTGCGTGGCGCCTAAGTTCGGAGCATGGTTGCTACGTTGCTGACTGTTCAGCCGCCCCCAGGCGAGTTGGCCGGACTGCTGCGCCCCGAACCGCTTCCGGACGGGACGGAACCCGAGGCGCGGGTGGTGCTTTGCGGCCTGTCCTGGCAACGGTACCTGGACCTGGACCAAGCACTTGGCCACGACCGTCCGAGTCCGCGCTGCTACTACTTGGACGGGGATTTGGAGTTTATGACGACGTCCAAGGAGCACGAACGGATCAAGAAGTGGATTGCCGGCCTACTCGAGATGCACTTCGACACGCTCAAGGTAGAGGTCATCCCGCGCGGCCAAGCGACCCTACGTTCCACCCTCGAGGACGCGGGCGCCGAACCGGATGAGTCGTGGTGCCTTGGAGGGGAGAAGGAGTTCCCCGAGCTGGTGTTGGAAATCGCGCTGAGCAGCGGCGGTATCAGTAAACTCGAGATGTACCGGCGTTTCCCAGTGCCCGAAGTCTGGCTATGGCGGCGTGACGGTTTGGAGATCTACACGCTGCGCGCGGACGGTTCCGGCTACGATCGGGTGCCTGGGAGCCGTCTCCTGCCGGATCTGGACGTGGCCTTGCTATCACGCTGCGTGAAGATTCGGTCCTGGCGGGAGGCTCGCCGCCTCTTTCGGGACGGAGACCGAGGGGGCACGTGAGGTCGATGCGCACGGTTCGATCGTCGAACGGACTGGCGCCGTCGCCAACTGCGACCGGACAGCGGTTGCGGTCCGGCCCGGGAGTACAAAGTTCAGGGTGAGCCAGGGGGAACCGAGAACGGCGCCGCCAGGCAATGGAGGCTGCCATCGGCGGTTTGCACGACGATCTCGGCCAAGCCGTCCCCATCCACGTCGGCAATCGCGGGCATCGAGAGGTTGGCCGGACCACCCCATTCCCAGAGAAGGCGGCCGGCGGTGCGATCGCCCGTAACGGCCACGAGCTTGGTCCCCGCCGGGTAGAGGAGTTCATCCCCAGGCCGGCCGTCGATGTTGGCAGCCACGACGCGCGGGGAGGTGGGATGGGGCGCCGCGAGCGACCAGAGCACTTTGCCGTCTTGGGGATCGATGGCGCGCACGCCGTCGCCGTAGCCTGTGGAACCGAGCTCGTGGACGCCGTCGCCGTCCCAGTCGATTAGCGCGTGTTTGACGGCGGTGGTCTGGCCGACGTTGCCCTCGTTGGGATTGGTGGGATAATCCGCGCGCCCGAGTCCATGCCAACGCGGAACGCCGTTCGTGTCGAGCAAGGCCAGGATGTAGGGTGAATCCAGCAGGATGGACTTCGAGTTCGAGGCGGTGAACGCGTGCACCAGGGGCTCGCCGTAGGCGGCCCACGCCGGCAGGCTCTTGCGACTGGCCAACTCGACGCCGTGGAGCAGCTTGCCCGTTCGCCCGTCAGCCACCCAGAAACAGACCGGGTAGAGCGAGATCAACTCGTCGAGACCGTCGCCATCGAGGTCCGCCACCCCGGGCGGGATACCAGCGTAACCCCAGTTGAACTGGCCGGTCTGGATGGCCTTGTCTTGGGTCCAGACGACTGCGCCGGTGCGTCCGTCCAGGAGTTGGCCGACGTCCGAGTGCATGAAGCCACGGCGAGTCGAGACGAACAGGTCGAGTCGATTGGTCGCGCGGAAATGGCCGGGCCACCAACTGGTCAAGGCGCTCACGTTCCAGACGGGTGTGCGGCCGAGGGTTTGGGGGAAGAGCTTCTGCCACAGCGTCGAGCCGTCGTGCCGATACGCGACCAGCAATGCGCGCCCAGTGGGATCCTGGTCCGCCACGACGATTTCGCAGCCGCCGTCCCCATCCAAGTCAGCCGCCACGGGTCCGAGCCAACGGCTTCCATCGCCCATGCCGCGTCCTGGGCGACCCCACAGGATGGCTGGGGGGTTGGTCCGATGGTCGGGCGGTTGGACGGCCCAGATGTGTTCGGCGGCGCCTTCGGCGACGACGGTCATGGGGCCGCCGGGTTTAAGGCGCGCGACGATGGGAGTCGAGACCGCAACGCCCAGCGGTTGCTCCTCGAGCACGCGCACCTGGGCATCGTCGCAGGACAGAAGCGGGGCTCGGCCCCGAGGCGCGCGCACTCGAAGCGACGCAGCCGGGCCGCCCATACCTTCGAGCATGGCAGCGGTTTTGAAGTCGAGATCGGCTGGCAAACTGGACGCCTCCCAAACGGTCTGCACGCGGCGTCCGGGTGCAAGGCGAGCTGCTCGAACCGTGGTGGTTCGGGTCGAGTCGGGCGGGGCAATTCGCTGCGTGTAGAAGAAGTGCGGAAGTTGGTTGGTCGCACTGGTTGCCAGCAAGACATGGCGCATGCCCTGGGCCGCCGTCGTGGACCAGGTGGGGCCGAGCGCCGGCAGGTCCGCCGTTCCCCAGGCAGCCTCGGCCTGGGACCACAACACCAGCGGTGTCGGGTCACGCACATCCACCAACTCGACTGTCCCGAATTCGAGCGCCAGCGGGCCATCGGTGCCGATCAGGAACAGCTCGGCCTTGCCGTCGCCATCCAGGTCCGCTGTGCCCTCGAGGAAGCGGCCAGGCAGGTGCCTGAGCTGTTGGCCTGTGCTCGCCTCGAGGACGACCACGTGCCATTGGCCGTCGCCGGTATCGTTGAACAGGTTCAAGACCAGCTCGGGCCGGCCATCGCCGGTCACGTCGACCAGAGGGCGGGGGCCGATTTGAGGCCACTTCTTGCGCTCGTCGATGTTGGGCTCGAGATCGCGCCGCCAGCGCACCGAGAGGCGCCGTTCTTCCGGCTGGTTAGGGTCGTAATTGAGCACGTCGATGTGACTTTGAAAATCGCCCAGCGTGACCAGCTCCATCTGCCCGTCGGCGTCGACATCGGCCAGGCCGAACCAACCGTAAGGGCGGCTCATATGGTAGCGGAGCTCACTCTCTTTCCGCCCCGTCGTGCCCTCGAAGATCATGACGCGGTAGTGTGCGGCCACGCAGACCTCTTGGACGCCGTCGCCGTCCAAGTCATAGACGAGGTTCAGGGGTTGGAAGATGGTGGCTTCGGGCGGGTCGGTTTGCCAGACCAGGCGCGGCTGATCGGAGCCGCGGTCGTAGGCGAAGAGCTGCAGCCGACAGACTTTTTGGTCGGTCCAAGTGTGATTCCAGGCGACGCGCTGCCAACCTTTCACCTGGGGCAGGATTTGCGCCCAACGTTCATGGTAGGACTCGACGGCAGGCCGGAGTGTGCCGGTTCCGTCCAAGTCAAGTTGGCGCGGCCCGGGCGCCGGGAGTGTGCGCGGCGTGGTCGGCGCAAGGGCATCGCCGGCGTTCAGGTCCAGCCGGCGTTCGCCCTGCGCGGGCAGAATCTCGAGGAGCCATTGGCGTCCGGCGAGGGAGCACGACCAGGCGAGGTGCGGCTCGGAGAGACGGCCCTCGATCGCCGAGCGACCGGTCAACGCCGCGTCGCGAGCGTAGCGCGGCCAGTCGTCGGAGGGGCGCGGTGGTTGTGCGGCGGCCGGCGTGGCCAGCAGCAGCAGGAGGAGGAGTCCCCGGCAACCGATCGAGCGCCAAGGCCAGAGGCGGCGCTGGTTTTGCTGCTCCGGTTTGATCGACGTCATAGAACACTCGCATCGGGCCGAAGCCCGAGGTGACGCTCGTGTCCATCACGCCGACGCGAGGTCGTTAGCCGTTCGGGTGCCGGATTTGACGAGCGGCTTCCTCTTGGAGGACGCGATTTTCCCATGGCGTAAATGGCCGGGTGGCAGAGTGGTTTGGGAACGGATCTCGTGTGCGCCGTCATGATCTCGATCGGCGATGCACCGCTGTCGTCACTGCTGCCGAGCTTAGGCTGGCAGGATGTCGGAAGTCAATGGGTTGGCCGTCGCGAAGAGTCGTGGCTGAATGCCACCGTCAGCGGCCCGGGCATTCTGAGTTTCTGGTGGCGTACGGCCTCCGGAGGCGATAACGATGCGATCAAGTTCAGCGTCAGCGGCACGACCCTCGCGCGAACCACGGGCACTGCGGACTGGGAACTGAAACGAGCCGCGCTGCGGTCGGGGCAGGCCACCGTTCACTGGCGGTGCAATCGGGGAAACCAAAGTTCAGAAGCGGATGCGGCAGCATGGGTCGACCAAGTGATGTTCGCTCCGGCGCCAGCGCCGAGACTTGCCGCCGAGTTTGCGGACGACGGGCAGGTCAGCCTCCGGGTTGACACGGTCGAAGGCCTGGCGTAGGCCCTCCACAGCAGAGCAGCGCTTGAAGGCGGACTCGCCCATTGGGCAACGGTAAACATCGTCATCGGCACAGGAGAACCTGCGATCTTTTTGAGGGTGCGAGCGGACATGCCCGAGGAGTACTACCGGGTGGTTGTCGAGTGAGGTCGACCGGTCCACACGAGATGGCGCGCTCGCCTCTACGGATGAGGGCTTGGGATAGACGACAGTTTGTTGGTAGCAGGGCGCGCAGTCCTCTGCGCGCCGCAAACCGCTGTGGACACTGGAGGCTGCAGCGCACAGAGGACTTCGCGCCCTACCGCCGACTTGTAGTTCGTCTCGGTGACTCATGAGTAAATACCTCGGACATCTCAGGAAAGACACGTTTTACGAGCAGTATTGATAACGCGCGTGGGAGGAAGTCGCTGGCCTCTGCCCTGGTTGTGCTCTGGTCAATCGGCACCGCCCTTGACCAGCAATCGGAGGGCCGATTTGTTTCTGCCGGAAGCAAGCTGCAGGCCGCGTGAGGTTTGCTGAGTGTGCCTTGGTTTCGGTAGGCGATATTGCGACCTCTACCCCCAGGGCTAAGGCACTCCACTCGAACGTGGCGGTTCGAGCCTTGTTAACGGGTGCGCACGCCGAAGTTGGCTCCCGCCACGATGCCGCCCGAAAACCTCTGCATGATTTTCGCCCACTGAGCAAATGAACGCGTGTCTGCGTCGCGTGATCCTCTTCGGCTCGCACGCCCACGGCGACGCTCGGCCGGACAGCGACGTGGACCTCTGTCTTGTCGCGGAGGGCGCAGAACGGCAGTTGGAGGGGGCCCGCCGCTTTCGCCACGCCACGTGGGAGGTCTGGCCCTGCCCGGCATTCACTCTGCTCCCCATTAGTCCGACCAGGTTGGCGGAAAAGCAGGCCGTCCGGGATCATTTCTTCACCACCTTATTGAACGAAGGAGTCACACTTGCCACGGAAGACTGACTCGAGTAACCCGACGGACTGGCTGTATATCGCCGAGTCCGACCTCGCGGGCTTGCGGTTGCTGGTGGAACGGGAGGTCGCGTACGAGTTGTGCCGGAGCAAACTGGCGGAGGTTCTGGAGTAGGTTATGAAGGCTGAGTTGATCCGGACAGGTTGGTTTCTGGCGATGACGCACGACCTGCGTGTGCTGGGCGGCGAACTCCAGGCGCGCAATTCCGACCTGCTGGACCGCGTTCGTCCGCTCTGCGAGGCCTTCGCCGAGGTTTACTTCACCGACCGCTACCCCGGGTTCGACCTTGAAGAACCCGATTGGCACAAACTCCGCGACCATCTCGAGCAAGTCGCCGTACTCGCGGAGACCGTCAGAGCGCGGGCTTGCGGAATACACTGACGGCCGGTACCACCTGATCAGCCGCGGGAACGCGGGGCAGGCGATGTACCTCGAGGACCCCGATCGCCGGCGGTTCGGCCTCTTCCGCTGGCGTCAGCACTCCCGTCTGGTTGCGATTGCCGTCGCTCGCTGGGCTTGCTTTGGACGCGACTCCGAGCTCCGTCAAGGGCGCAGCCTGGTTCGACATGAAGAAGAAACCGATCGGCCGTTACATCGTCCGTGACCCGAGGATTTGCCACGGCCAACCGACGTTCCGCGGGACGCGCATTTTGGTCGCCTGGACCTTGGGTACTGTCACCCCCGATATGGCCTGGTCAGTCTCGCGATCGGGCAGTACGAAGCGGCGCATTTCATCCGCCGCCTGTTGCGGCACCGGCAATTGGACGCCCAAGCCAAGCGCCTCGGCGCGGTGATCCGGGTCACGGATAGTGGATTGGCGGTTTAGCGAAGAGGCCTGGGAGCGGCGCTTCGATTGCCTTGGGAGTAGGAGCCGGTGTCCAAGAAGATCATGGTCGTTTGGGCGCGCCGTACAGGAAATGGTCATGTTGGGCCGCCCCGCCGGCTAGGCCGTTGGTCAAGGGGAAGCGTTTGGCCCGTTCGGTCAAGGCGCTTGGAAGAGCGGCGCAACCGCGACTGTGAAACCTTTGAGCAGGCGCGAATGCGCCTTCTCGCCGGGACGCCAGCGGCCCACCAACCGGAACTCGCCGCCCTGGGCGTGCAGCACCTCGACCGTCTCGGCTTCAGGATCGATCAACCAGTACTCGCTCACACCGTGCTGCTCGTAGAGGTCGCGCTTGTCGAATCGGTCGCGCCGACGTGAATCGGGGGAGACGACCTCGGCGACAAGATCGGCGGCGCCACGGATTTGGGCGGCGACCCGATCCAGGCGCGCGTTGGAGATGAAGACGACGTCGGGTTGCACCGCGCGGCGGGTGGTGAGGACCATGTCCAGCGGCGCCGTGGCTGTCTTGCCCAAGTTGTGTCGCTGCACCCAGGCCTTCAACAGGTCATGGAACCGGTCGACAATCTGCTGGTGGAGGAAAGATGGGGCAGGCATGCGCACGAGTTCTCCGTCCCAAAGCTCGGCTGGCGAGTTGCTTTCCGGCAGCGCAGCGGCCAGCTCGTCGAACGTCCAACGGCGCCCGGCCTGTCCCTTGGCGGCAGCTTTCGGCTTGGTCGCGATCACGCTGTTACTCAATCGTCGAATCGCACCTTGGTCAAGCCCGCGGCTAGACCGCGTCCGGCACGACCCAAGGCGCGCGGTAGGTCCGCCGCAAGTGCGCATTGGCTTCCGGGACGCCTACGAACGTTTCGGTCTTGGGATCGAGCGCGAGTTTACGGTTGCCCGTGCGCCAGGAGATGTTGGCCAGGTGACAGAGCAGGGTCGAGTAATGGCCTTGCTCGGCGGGCGCATTGGGCGTTTTGCGCGAGCGCACGCAGGCCATGAAATTGTCCTGGTGCTCTTGGTCGGATTGAGGCGGGCTCGAGGCGATGATCGATTCGCCGGCTTCGTTAAAGACTTGCCAGCCGTCGCCGTGCCGGCCCAGGTAGAGCATGCCCCGGGTGCCGAGGACTTCGATGCGGGTGCTGTTGAACGGCCAGTTCGGCAGCTTCTCGATGTCGCGCTCGGGCATGGGTGTCTTCTTAAGGTAGGGCGTCCATAGCGCGCCCTCGAACTGGAGCGTCAACTTGCCGTACTCGAAGAGGGCGAACTGCGTGTCGGGCGTATCGCGGCCGTCGCGGAGGACATGCAGTCCGCCAGAGTGCGCGACCGTGTCCGGGTAAGGCGGGTCACCGAGGAAGAACCGGGCCAGGTCCAGTTGGTGCACGGCATCGCCGGGGATAGGGCCGCAACTGTACTCGGCCAGGTTCAGCCAGTACCGGCCCGACCGGTAAGGCAGCTTGGCTGCCGGGCCGCACCAGAGGTCGTAGTCGAACCCATCGGGCGGCGGCTGTTCCGGACCCAGCTTCATGGGCCCGTGCTCCATGAGGTTGAAGACGCGCACCAGGTACACCTCGCCGAGTTTGCCCGACCGATAGTACTCAGCCGCTTGCTGAGCATAGGGAGCGCTGCGGGTCTGGGTGCCCACTTGCACAATGCGCCGGTACTTCTGCGCCGCCTCGATCAACTTGCGGCCCTCCCAGACGTTATGCGTCATGGGTTTCTCGACATACACGTCTTTGCCCGCCTGACAGGCCAGGATGCTGCCCAGCCCGTGCCAATGGTCCGGCGTGGCGTTGATCAACACGTCTACGGCCGGGTCTTCGAGGATGCGCCGGAAATCCTGGGCGACGCGGGGGACGCGGCTTTGCGCAGTCGCCACGGCGCGGCGCGCGCCTTCAAACCGGCGCGAGTCAGGATCGCAGAGCCAGGCGATCTCGGCGTCCGGGCGCCGGGCAAAGGCGGTGGCCAGATAGGTGCCGCGGCCGCCCAAGCCCATGACGCCGACGACCACCTTCTCGTTGGGCGCAGCGGTTCGGCCGCCGGGCAACACCGCGCACGCGGCGGAGGCTGTGGCAGCGGCTTTGACGAAGGAACGGCGAGTCATCGTGTTCATAATGGGTTTCTTGGGGTCGACTTTACACTCCTTAAGCCGGTCCGGCTACTCAGGAGTGACCGCTACGGGCCACAAGTCGGCGGTAAGGCGCGTCACTCCGTGCGCGCCGCGGCTTCCCATGTCCGCAGTGTATGCGGCGCGCAGAGGACTGCGCGCCCTACCTTGCTGGGTCCGATAGCAGGGCGCGGCACTCCGTGCGCGCCGCGGCTTCCTATGGCCGCAGTGTATGCGGCGCGCAGAGGACTGCGCGCCCTACCTTGCTGGGTCCGATAGCAGGGCGCGGCACTCCGTGCGCGCCGCGGCTTCCCATGTCCGCAGTGTATGCGGCGCGCAGAGGACTGCGCGCCCTACCTTGCTGGGTCCGATAGCAGGGCGCGGCACTCCGTGCGCGCCGCGGCTTCCTATGGCCGCAGTGTATGCGGCGCGCAGAGGACTGCGCGCCCGGCCTTCGAGCTGTGTGCCATCCAAAGGTCCCATCAACGAGCATGCCCGGGGCCAGCGCAGGCGCGCCATAGCCGAGAGGCCAGTCGGACCCACGCCGAGCCGCCCAGCCGGGCCAGCGCGCGATACGGCATCATCCACGGGCGCGCGGGTGGCGAAGTCACGAGTAGTCCGAGGTTGTAGCGGACCATGCGCGGGGTCATCGCGTGGCCACAGCGCAGCAGGAGGCTCGAGACCCAAGGGGCTTGGCAGCGCGGGTTTTGGCGGTCGAATCGGGCCGGGCGACCCGATTGCCGCAAGGCCGCTAGGTTCCGCTTCCGCTGCACATTGAGCCAGCCGTACAGCTCGCCGGTTCGCTCGACACGCACCGTGCCACGCCCGGCGCCCCGGTGTTGCCGGAAGTTGGCGACCGTGCGCATGGCTTGCGCCGCACCGCCGTGTGCGGCCAGGCGAAACCACATCTCCCAATCGCCGGTGTAACGGGACATGGCGCGGAAGCCGCCCAAGGCGCGGACGGCCTCGACGCGCATCAATTGGCCCGGGAAAGGGAACGGCGAGGCGAGCGCGGCTTCGGTCAGATCGACAGCGCGCCAAGACTGCGCGGTTGGGGTTGGCTGGGAAGCGAGGGTTTGGCCGGCCTGGTTGACCACTTTAGTCTCGCCAAAATAGAGGTCTCGGCCGGGCGCCTGGCGATCGAGCTCGAACATGGTCTGGACAAAACCCGCTTCGAGCCAATCGTCGTCGTGCAGGATCGAGAGCCACGCCGTCTCGCACGCCTCGACGCACGCGTTCCAGTTGTCGAACAAACCACGCCGCTGCGGGTTGCGCCGATAATCGACTCGGGCGCCGAATCGGGACTCGACCAGCGCGCGCAGGCCGCGATCAGGTCCGCAATCCTCGACCACCAACACGCGGACCGGTCGCGTTTGATCGAGGGCGCTGGCCACGGCTTGCAGGATGTAGTCGCGCCGGTCGTAGACGGTTACGGCAATGGTGATTTGGTCCGGGGTCAGCGCCATGGCCGATCGTGGTGGGCCTTCGGTCAAGCCGGCGGACTGGCGTGGGTGAGCAGCGCGACAAACTGATCGCCTTGGCCCGCGCGGTTCAAGCGCGCGGCTTCGCGCTTGAACTCGGCCAGTTGAGTTCGCGTGAAGTGGGCGGCGGGATCGGTTTGGCGACCGTCGGGGTTCATGAGGGGCACACCGCGGCGATAGAGTTCGCTGGCCCAGAATTGGAACTCGGTCGAATCGCACACGAGACGCTCGAGGCGGAGACCAGCGTTGCGGGCGAGCCGTTCGAAACTCCGGCGGGTATGGAGGAAGAGATGCCGGGGCGCATCCAACTGAACGGCGTGAACTCCGTACCGGCGCCAGGCCTCACCCTCGATGGTGGGGATGCGCACCAGCAGCCGGCCGGTGGGGGCGAGGCGATCTCGGCAGGCGACCAGTGTGGCTTGCTGGCCTTCGATATGCTCGAGCACGTGATGGAGCATGATGACCTCGAAGCTCTCGCTCACGGCCTCGAGGGGTTGGCGGCGCACCCACAGGCCCGGCAACACCTCGACGTCCCCCGGCAGAAACGGATCGCAACCCGCCAGTCGGCGAAAGCCGGCCCGATGCAGCGCGCTCAGTAACATGCCCCGACCGCAACCGACATCGAGAATGCGATCGGTCCGGCGTAAGGGGAGCAGGCCGAGACTGGCGACGTCGGGGCGCGGTGGTTCGAGTTGGGCCAGCAGTCGGCCCAACCCACCGCGCTGGGTGACCACAGCCCGGTCGCGGCAGGCGGCCAACCACGCCTTGGGGCCGCGCTGGGGCACGGCGGCCACGTTGAAGCTGTAGTAGTGAGGTGGATAGTAACGCGGCCAATCGGAGGGCGCCTGCTGGATTTGGAGACAGCCGCACTCCCGGCAGGCGAAGTACGCGAACCGATCGCCCAGACCGAACATCTGTTCGCGGAGTTCGAATGGGGTATGATCGCCCGCCGCTCCGCAGACTCGGCAGGCGCAACTCACGGGGCGCCTCCCATGGCGACGCGGAAGAACTGCTTCACCGTGAGCGGTTGCCCGACGAAGGCTCTCCACACGGGGTACCAACTGCTGCACGCCGCCGTGGCGAGCAGCGGGGCGAGCACCAGCCCCCACAGGCCGAGCCAGCGGCTCATCCACCAAGTCAGCAGACACATCGCCAAACCAGTGAACAGGCTCACATAGTAAAAGGGAACCACATTCTCGGTGAACTTGAGATTGGCGAACTGGATGTAGACCTGTTGCTGCCCGACGTAGAACAGATAGACCGCCAGGGGCAGCGCGGGCAGAAGCTGCGTGTGCGTCCCTTTCCAAGCCAACAACGCATTGCCGGCGAACCAGACGATCGTGGCCAGCACGCTGAAGGTGGCGATCATGGCCGCCAAACGGCGCGCGAAGAGGATCGCCATGGCTTGGGTTTGTCCTTGCGTGCGCAGGATGGTGAGCTGGGGCCACTTGACCGCCAGCCACAGGGCCGAGAAGTTGGCCAGGAACAACCCCACTTGGGCGGTCAGTCCGTAAGAGGCGGTGATCGCATCGCCCAACACGCGGCTGCTGATCAGGACCGTTGCGTTGTAGATCAAGTAAGTGCCGGTCGAGAGAATCCCAAACTTCCATACGTTCGGCCAGAGCCGGCGCAACATGTCTCGGTCGGGCTTCACCGCCTCGAGGGTCGGCCGTTGGAGCGCCTTGCGGAAGGCGTGCGCGGCGATTTGTCGGGAGACCCAGCCGCGTGCGCCGGTTGCCACCACCATCGCCAACAGACCGGCCCCGACCGCCAACAACACGGCGGCGGTCCCGACGTAGGCCAGGCCGCCCCAGAAATAGGCCGCTTGCTGGTCCCGCACCCGGTTGATGCCCTGGCAACCCAAGAGCCAGTGACTGGTCGCCAGCGAATACCCCACCACCACGATATACGCCGCCCACGACAGCCAAACGACCCACGGCGTTGCCGCCTGTTGCGCAGGTCGCTGGATGAGCCAACTCCCCCCAAGGCACAGGAGCAACCCCGCCCCCAGAGCCAGGCGCAGATACAAATGCCGCGCCGTCGCGTTGAGGTCGTGGATCCGTTTGAAGTTCGGTTCCGCTCCGGCGGGTGGTTGGGCCAACCCTTCCGTCGAGAAGTCGGCAATGCCCGCCCACAGGTAGCTGTAGGCGCGGGTGATCGCCTGGCCAAAACCGAAATCGGCCAGGTTCGCCACTGCGCCCAGGGCGAAGAAGACCCACCACAGCGCCAATTCGGCTGTGGTGAGGTAGCTCAAGACCAGGGGCAGCAGCAAGATGTTCGCACCGACTCGGACCAGGGTACTGAGGGTCCCGAAGACCATGGCCGAATGCCACACTCGCCGGCCCAGGCTGTGGTCCGCCTTGATCATGCTCTGCCCGCACTCCAACGGAGCGCTGGCCATAGCCGGCCCCGACCTCGATCCGGACAAGCCTCAGGACAATACGCCGAACGCGAGTTTTCTATGAACCGCCAGGTAGGGCCGGACCGCCGGGCCGGCCGCTCGGGCTTGGTGACCTGACTGGTTCGGCGCGCCCAGCGGTCGCGCCCTACCGGCTCATGGCCACAGAGCGCGGTTCTCGGACCGGAAAGACTCGCCCACACCGCGGCCATGCGTGCTTACTGGGTACGGCGCCAGTGGACGCCGGACCAATCGATGGTCTGAACCGGCTCGCTGATGCCGTGGCTGCGCCGATAGTCCTCGACGGCTCGGGCACAGCCCGGCACTGCGCCGTAGTCGTCCACGATCAGATACCCGCCCACGGCAAGCTTGGGATAGAGATGGACCAGGGCGTCCATGGTGGACTCGTACATGTCTCCGTCCAGGCGCAGGACGGCCAGGCGTTCGATCGGGGCCGTCGGTAGGGTGTCTTTGAACCAGCCTTTGAGGAATCGGACCTGGTCATCCAACAGGCCGTACTTGCGGAAGTTCTCCTGGACCTCCTCCAACGACACCGCCAGGGGCTTGAACCGGTGATGCACATCGCCTGCGTCGGCCGGGTACTTCTCCGTGTCCGGCTTGGGGAGGCCTTCGAAAGAGTCAGCAACCCACACGCAGCGGTCCGTGACGCCGTGAACCTTGAGCATCGCGCGCATGAAGATCGTGGCGCCACCGCGCCAGGCGCCCGTCTCGATCAAGTCACCGGCCACGCCGTGGCGCAGGACCTCTTGGATGCAAA
Organism: Verrucomicrobiota bacterium; assembly: GCA_016871715.1. Taxonomy (GTDB): domain Bacteria; phylum Verrucomicrobiota; class Verrucomicrobiia; order Limisphaerales; family J093; genus VHCO01. The sequence goes on along the minus strand of VHCO01000033.1, from coordinate 23,073 downwards.
ACTGGAGGTTCTCGAGCCGCAGCGCTCCGATCATGGTGTGGGCGAGCCGGGGCCAATCGCGCCCTTCGCGGCGAGCGGTTTGTTCCTCGGCGGCGCCGGAGCCGGTGCGGCGTTGGCCCTTGATCAGGCGTTTGAGAGCGCGCTTGACCGGGCCTGCCGCGGTGATTTCCTGCGAGCCATCGCGGGCATCCCAGAGGGTGAACGAGAGACACTTCTTCAGCAGGTCCAGATATAGCTCCGCAGAAACGTCTTTTTCGCTCATCGCCGGACCATCGCCGAGCCGCACAGCCCGTGCAAGGCAAAAACCGGCAGCCGCGGGCGGCCCGCACGGTCATCTCATGGAGAACTGTGGCGGGTTGGGGCTGTTGAGGTTGGAAAAAAGTATTTACCACTCGAGCAGGTGTGGGACGCCAGTTTCGGCGGGGACGGGCCGGAGAACGCGACCAGCGTCGCTCCACTGGCTGACGGCGACCATCTCCTGGACTATCTCTTGAGGGGAGCTTCAGCCTCGAAGGTGGGCGGAACCAAGACCGCCCCGCACTTTGGCGAGGGGGACATGACGGTTTGATATGTGGGGCGTTGCGATCGATGAAAACGGCAAGCGACTTTGGGACTGGTCCGCAGGATGGACCCTGCACGGTTATCTTACTGATGAGTCACTGGGATGGACTACAACTCGGCGGTAGGGCGCGCAGTCCTCTGCGCGCCGCGGTTTTCTGTGTCCACAGTGGTCTACGGCGCGCAGAGGACTGCGCGCCCTACCTGCAACGTGTCGTCTATCCCGACCTCTCATCAGTCAGGTGTCGAGTACGCCGACGATCCACGCGACCCGCTCCGGTGGAAGGAACTGGGCACGGTGCTCATCACCCAGCCGCCCCAAGTCTTTGTCGATGTCCAGTCACCGGTCAACGGAACCAGGCTTTATCGGGTCGTGTTGGTCCCGTAAGGCGCTTGGCCAGAGCAGCTTGGTCACTGCCCAGGCCAACTCTCGTTGAACGCCCAGGCACGCCCCTCAAATCGGCAGGAAGGCCGAGCGCTGGGATGGCCCTGGCCTTTGGGAAGCCAGCTGCCTGCCCGGTGCCACGAGTTCCAAACGACGGCACGGTTTATGCCTCTTCTGCTGTGAGTTTCCTGACCGTCAATGCTATGACACCAACCGCCAACCGACCCAACCCTCGGGCCCCCGCCACTTCGGTGCGGGCTGCCCCCCCTTCTGCACTAGCCCTGCCCCACACCTGGAGGAAATCCACACCGCGCCGCCTCACCTGCAAGCTCGCTCGAGCGTGCGCCGGCGCATGGGCCGGGGTGGCGATGCTGGCCAACGCGGCCTCGGGCGAGTGGCAGCGTGTCTATGGAACCGCCGGAGACGACAACCCCACCTGTATCTTGTCCACTGCGGACGGTGGCTACCTGGTCGGAGGCGCCACCGATATGTGGAGCCAGCGCCGTTCTTATGAGGTCTTGAAGATCGACCGCTATGGCATCAGACAATGGGAGAAAACATACACTAGCATAGGAAGCGATAGGCTCGACGCGATCGCCCACGCCAGTGAGGGGGGCTACCTGCTGGTGGGCTGTTCGGACGGCATGCCGAATGTGGACCGAGGTGGAGCCAAGAGTGCCCGGCAGTATGGTCGCATGGACTTCTGGCTCGTGAGCATCGACGAGCTGGGCGCCAAACGATGGGACAACAGTTACGGTGGCGCCGACGACGACCATGATGCAGCAGGGGTCGTACAAACGGCCGACGGGGGGTATGTGATTGCGGGACTGTCCCGTTCCCCGCCGAGCGGGAATAAATCGTCGCCCCACTACGGGGGCAGCGACTTCTGGCTGATCCGCGTCGGCCCGCAGAGCCAGCTCCTTTGGGACCGGAGTTTTGGAGGCACAGCCAGCGAGGGTTTTGCGGGGATCGCGCCAACCGCGGACGGTGGGCTGCTGCTGGCCGGGAGCTCAAACTCCAAAGCCGACGGCACCAAGACAGTCCCGACCTTTGGTGAAGGAGACTTTTACGTGGTGAAAGTTGATGGCCAAGGCCGGCAACAGTGGGATCGATCCTATGGTGGTGCGGGGACTGACTCTTGCGCCGCTTTGGTTGCCCGGTCAGGAGGTTACGTGCTAGCCGGGGTGTCACTTTCACCGCCCAGCGGCAACCGAACAGCCCCGCGCCGAGGGGACGCAGACTGCTGGGTGGTTGCCATTGATGAGAATGGTAACAAGCTCTGGGACCAATCGTACGGCGGCAACGTGTCCCAGGGGCTGGGTGCCGCCCTCGCGACCCCGGATGGTGGACTCCTGCTCGCCGGCTACTCGAACTCTCGCCGTGGAGGCAATAAAACCGCGCCATGGTACGGAGCTGCAGATTTCTGGATCGCAAACACCGACAGCGCCGGCAACCTACAATGGGACCAATCCTTCGGCGGCAGCGGGAATGAGTTCGTACGAGCCCTAACCGCAGCGCGGGACGGCGGGTATATCCTGGTCGGCATTTCCGATTCGCCGGCCGATGGAACGAAGACCGAGCCAAGGTTGGGCACGCTTTATCACGATTATTGGTTGGTGAAGATCCCGGCGTCCGTGCCGCCACGGATCACCGAGCAGCCGCGGAGTTCCACCGTCAGCGGCGGGCAAGCCGTCACCTTCAGTGTGTGGGCGTTGAGCTATAGCCCTGTGCGCTACCAGTGGCGGTTCAACGGCAATGAGTTGCCCGGCGAAACCAAGTCCACCCTTACTCTGCCGAGCGCGCGGTCCGAACAGGCGGGGCGGTACACGGTGGTGATCAGCAACGACATAGGGTCGACCGAGAGCGAAGCGGCGGTGCTCCACTACACCGACGCGGCGAACCTCCTTCTGACCATCCATCCCTCGGTGACGATTTACGGGACGCCTGGCCACACCTATCGGATCGAATACAGCGAGGACCTAGGTGGACTGCCGCGCTGGAACACGCTCGGCTTGCTGACCTTGACCAACAGTCCACAGTCGTTCGTCGATTTGAGCTCGCCGGTCGAATATCGGAAGCAACGTCTTTACCGGGTGGTTTTCAGTCCGTGAAAGGAGCACATTATGGCGCAACATCCTTATCGAGTTAATACCCTCGCTGACTTGAGGGGCATAAATCCGAGTCCACCCCTTGTCAGTGGCGATATAGCATTCGTCACAAAACGGCTCGCCGGGGACCAATACTACGATGGCGGTGGTCAGTTTACGTACGACTCCGAGTCAAGGGAGTCTGACGACGAGGCCATGGTGATCCGGCCCACCCACGTCTCAGATAAGGGTCGGTGGCTGCGCGTGACGAACGGCCTGGCCCGAGCCGAGTGGTGGGGGGCAAGAGCGAACGATAACACGAACGACAACGAGCCAGTCCAGGCTTGTCTCGAGAAACTCGGACGTGTTGATTTCATGGCCAAGACGTATTTGATCGAAGCGCGAGTTGGGGCGGGGACGCCGTGGTCGATTAGCGTGGCGACGGGCAACCGCATCATTGGCGCGGGGATCGACAAGACCATCCTGCAGTTCCGGCGCCCGGAGGGGATCGACACGAAAGCGATCTCAGCCATAGGCACTCCGCCGAACTGGATTACCGATAACGCGGTGATCAGCGATCTCACCATCGACTGCGGTTTCGCTCAGTCAGACAGCAAGACCACGCACAAGGCGATTGACATCAAAGGAGCCAACTGTCTGGTCGAGAGAGTCAAGGCCGTGAACTTCTCCCCGGGCAAGCCGGATTCAGAACCTGGGCTCGAGTGCTTCGTCATCGCCTCGACCCTGAAATCGCACTCACCCCCCCAGGACGGCGACACGCTCATGGGCACCATCCGGGACTGCGAAGTCACCGAGCCGGCAGCAAACTCGGAAATCGACTTCGGTAATCCTATGCCGGAAATCACCTGCCTGAGCATCGTCGGTGAAACGGGCCACCCACTGGGCTACACCGGGCGGATAGTTGGCAACAAGATCTTCAACATGCGTCCGCCCAGCGGAGCGACGCAGACGCCGTTGCAGGGCATCACGGTGGGGCATTGCCGCTTGTCCGAAATCGCGGAGAACGAGATCGTAAACCTCGACGGCGCGGGGATCGTTTGGATGTCGCACAAAGACGAGGAGGTGGTCATCCGCGCCAACCGGATGGTGAACGTGACCGGGGGTGTGGTCATCCTGGTGCAGGACGTCAATCAAAACCCTGAACACCTGAAGACCAAGATCTTCGACAACCAGATCGTCCTTGGACAATACGTGAGCGTTGCGCAGAGCTTCCAGCTTGCGGGTGTGTATTTGCACATCAAAGGCGGCATCTCCCCCTCCCCGACCCCCGTGCGGCTAGGGGACTTATGGATCCAGCGCAACTACATCTATGGGAAGAATATTGGTGAGAAGACTGCGTTCGGGATCATGTGTTTCTTCAACAGCGCGGTGTACAATAACATCAACATCGAGGACAACATCCTCGAGGTCCCCGACCCGGGCGGCACCCCCAGCTTGAACGCGCCCTACGAAAATGCGCTTTGGTTCGCGGAGCGGGAGTACGGACTTTACGATTCCGCAAAGCCCAAGGTGCACAATAACCGCAGTCTGGCCGGCAAGGACCTGCGGCTAAAGCTGGTGAGCCTCACCAGCCCCTACAGCGCCAGGTGGGGGCGCTACAGCGAACGGGTGGCGCGGTTCAAGGCGATCGTGCACGACGCCCAGATCGGGGCTCTCTACGAGGAGTTCGTCGGGGAAGCGCCGCGCTTCGGTTTGGCTGGAAGAAGGTGGAGGCCAACGGCGGGGATGTCACCGCGGTGGACGGCGAGGACGGACGCTTCGGGATCGGGAAGCTTCTCGCCGGCGCGAGCGCCCTCGGGAGCGCGGCCCTCAGACTGGGGGGCTTGACAGCGGGTGGGGTCAATCCTCTCAAGTTGAGCCCGAGTAGTACGACCCAGCACATCTTCGAGTTCGCCGTCAAGCGCAGCATGGCCGCTACGGCCGACAACGAGTACGAGTGTCGCTTTGGCCTCATGGACAGCACGGCCAAGAGCAACGGCACGATCTGGCTGCCACGCGGGGTGTTCATCCGGACGCAGTTGACGGGAGACATGAATTCGTTCAACGCCTTCGCCGTGGATTCCTCCTCACCCGTCGCATACTCCGCGGTAACCCTCGGGGCGATTGGTCTGGACAGCACGCCGGCCTGGAGGCGGTTCCGGCTCGAGCTGTCGGCCACGGCAGCGTTGTTCTTCCTTGACGGCACGCCCTGCGGCAGCTTGTTCGATCATCTCCCTACCAACGTGCCATTGTTCTTCGCGTTCTGTGTCAATGGGGCAAGCGTCACGGACCTGGACCGCCATCTGTTGGTTGACTATTTCCAACACCAAATCCTCTAACCGGAGGACTGCCCTACCGTCACAGGAGTCAACGATCGCCCCGATCGAGGGGGATCGAGAGTCAACTCGAGCCCCCTCTGCTTAGGATGTCTCTCAGACTTCCAAATCTGAAATCCTAAATCCGAAATCTCAAATCTCTTTGGCTAGGCCAGCGCCTCCCGGCAGTACTGGACGCACTTGGCAACTTCCGCCAGAGAACTCGAGCCTGCGGGGATCCGATACTCGAGCTCGATGTCGGCCGGGAATGTCCACTTCTCCTTCTTCATCAACTGGAGGATGTCCTTGAGGGGTGTCTGCCCTTGGCCCCACGGCAGGTTGCCCCCGTCGGCCGTCCGGTCCTTCAGATGCAGGCTGACGATGCGGTCGTGGTACTTCTCGATCACGGGGATGGGAGAGAGCCCTTTGGTGCCGGCGAAATAGTGGCCGACATCGAAGTTGAAACCGATGTACCGCCCGTAAGCCAAGATGGGATCCGTTCCATCCATCACCGGGTAGTTGTTGGTGTGATTGTGGAACCCGACCCAGACCTTGTGCTTGTCCGCGAACGGCGCCAACCGCTTGGCCAGGGCCTCCGACCGCTCGGTCGTGATGCCCTCGCAGCCCAGCGCCTTGGCCACCTGGAAATTGAAGTCGATCTCCTCGTCGGAGGCGCCAAAGCCGATCTTGTGGATGTGAATGTTGACGCCCGCCTCGTTGTACAGCTTGCGCAGGTCGCGGCACTTGGCCAGTTGCGCCTCGCGTTGGGCATCCGTCGGTGTGGCCGCCTGTTCGGCAGGCTCCCCACGACTTCCGCGGCCGCCACCGGCGCGCAAACCCGCATAGGCCTCGATCGGCCCGCCCATCAATTCCACTTCGCTCAGCCCGTTCTGGATCGGCGCCCGAAGCGTATCCTCCGCCGTGCGGATGCCGTCGTGGTAGCTGTAGGTGATGCACCCGATGCGGACCCCGTGGAATACGGAGTTGGGCTTGGCACGCTCGGCGGCGGCTGCGCCGGGCGCCTCGGCTCCCCGCATGCTGGCCGGAACCACCAACCCCGCTGCGAGAGCCGCCGTGCGGCCCAGAAACCCGCGCCGAGTGGTCAACTGGTCTTTCAGAATCGTTGTCTTCATAGATCTCGATCGGACCCATCCGTCGCCTGCGCACGTGGCGTGGCACCGGCGGTTCTTGTTCTGTTGAACTGACGCTGCGACGGTCACTTGCCGGAAAAGGCACTCGTCCTTCCGGCCATCTGGCTCTGTCGCTGGTACATCCTAGCGCAAAGGGCTGGGATGAGAACACCAGTTTTTCACCCCGGCGCCCTCCGCGTCGGGACGAACGCGGCTCGGTCGCGCGCGCCCGTTCGCAGGCGCGACTCGCCCTGACCACTGACCAGCCGAGCAGACTTGCGGGAACCAGTGTCATGAGGTCCTATTTCGGCATGCTGCACCCGCGGAAGAACCGATGGCCTCTCTTTGGGGTGACCTGTGTCTTGATGGGATTGTCCGGCTGTGGATCCGAACCCGGCGACGCACCGGCCCACCTGCCTCGCGATGGCAATCCGCAGGTCGCCGCGCTTCTGGAACCGATCGCCCGCCAACATGGGATCCCGGCCCTTGCGGGCGCGGTGGTGACCGGCGCCGGACTTCAGGCCGCCGCCGCCGTCGGCTTCCGCAAGTGGGGAGAAACGGCCCCGGTAACGGTCGACGATCGTTGGCATCTGGGCTCCGACACCAAAGCCATGGCCGCCGTTCTCGTGGCGCGCCAGGTGGAAGCTGGGAAGTTGCGTTGGGATACGCCGGTCGCCGAGCTGTTTCCCGACCTGGCTTCCGAGTTCCATCCCGAAGCGCGGGCTGTGACCGTCGAACAACTCCTCATGCACCGGGCCGGCGTGGCGCCCAATCTCGATTGGGCGCCGTACGCGCGGGCGAAGGATGGGGACGTGCGGCACCAGCGCTTGGACGCCACGAGGCGGGCGCTGGCGAAGCGCCCCAGCCACCCTCCCGGGTCCCATTATGTATATTCCAACCTCGGCTACGTGGTTTGCGGCGCGCTCCTCGAGCGAGTCACCGGCCAAGCGTGGGAACAACTCATCGAGCAGGACCTGTTTCGGCCGCTCGGGATGCTCGAGGTGGGTCAAGGCGGCATGGGCACCGTCGGGAAGTTGGATCAACCGTGGGGCCACACCGCCTCGGGCAAACCTGTCCGCGGCTACGGCCCCGATCAGGACAACCCTCGCGTTTTGGGGCCGGCTGGCCGGGCGCATGCCTCCCTTGCCTCCTGGGCCTTGTTCATCGCCGACCAACTGCGGGGTGCGCGCGGCGCCCCGGCACTGCTCCAGCCCGGGACCTACGCACGGCTCCACCAGCGGCCACCCGGAGGCGAATATGCCTTGGGTTGGCTGGTCGTATCGCGCGAGTGGGGTGGAGGTTTGGTGCTCTCGCACGCCGGCTGTAACACGATGCATTATGCCGTCGCCTGGGTTGCACCCAAGAAAGACTTCGCCGTCCTCATCTGCGCCAACCAGGGCGATGACCGGGCAGCCAAGGCCACCGACGAAGCCGCCGCCGCCCTGATCAAGTGGCACACGGAGACATCCGAAACGGAGTGAGGGGCAAGGAACCTGACCTGAGCAAGGCGACGTCAAAGGCCAGGAATCCGTCAAGCGCGCCATCGAGATCGCCGCCGCCGGCGGCCGTGGCGCTCAACGTCATCGTGGCGCCGGCCAGGACGTTCGTGGCGGGCAACGTCTGGAGGGCCTGCAAGAGGACCGGAGCCGCGTTGTCCAGGACCACGTTGTCAATCAGTCCACGGAATTGCCCCTCCATCCCACTGGCGACGCGGTTGGCACCGACGTAGAGAATGTCCGCCGGCGGGTAGGGCGAAGTGCTGATGGCAGCGCCGGTGTATACCCCGTTGACCAACAGCCGCGCTTCTACGCCGGCGCCAAAGTCCCTGCGGACCACCTCCAATCGCGTCCAGGTGTTCAGGAGCACCGGCGGCCCGACCGGACTGAAGCCGACGTTGTGATTGAGCAGACGCCAGTGGCCGCCGCTTTCGACGATGGCGAATCCCGTCCCGCCCCCGCCCACGCTGAACGGAAAGCTGAACCCGGCACTGCCCAGCGCGGTCGGATACACCTCGCACGTGAGCGAGACGTTGTTGAAGTCGAAACCACGGAAGAGATTGCTGATGCCGGTCCCGCCCCCCTGGTAGTAGCTCGAGCCGTTGAAGGACATGGACAGCGTGCTCCCGCTGGCGGGAACGATCGCGCTGTAAGTGGGCGTGCCGAAGGCGGCGAGGTGGTTGGTGCCGTTGGTGTCCCGCGTGAGCGCGGCGCCCAGCCCGCCGGGGACGGCGCCGGGGTCTTGCTCGCCCAGATTCCAGCGCGGTCGCGGGACGCCATTGGGGATGACCGGGGGAAAACGGATGGCGTCCGACATCTCCCGGAGTTGCGCGAGGGACTGGATGGGCCGCGCCGCTGCCGCCGGTTGGGCGGGACGATTGTGGGTCGCTCCCGGTTTGAACGGGATGGCATCGAGCGCCCGAATGCGGGTGCAGATGTTGAAGCCCAGCGTCTTGCCGTCCAGTCCGCCTACTGGGCGCCAGCGCAGACGCTCCAAACCAGGACCGGCGCGGTCGCCCACATGAACCGTCTGAGAAAGCTACAATTCATTCGCAATCGTTGTAAGGTTGAAGCAGAGCCAGAGTGCCCGGTTGCAGAAACGGCCGCCAGAGGATTCCTCTGGCGGCCGCTTCGCGGGCTCACCCAATCCCATCCCGAGCGAGCCGTCCGCTACCGACCGACGTGGCCGTTAGGGCGCGCTCGTGCGGTAGAAGGCGCCGGCCGCCGACGGGGTCGGGTCGGTGAGGGTGACCCGACCGGTGGAATCGGCCACTCCTTCGGTGACCATGGTCCAGGTCGCGGGGCTGAGCGCGGGCGATCGCCACAGCGTGTAGTGGGCGTTAGCCCGGCCCTGGCTGGTGACGGTCGCCTGCCCGCCGACCCATTGCAGCGACAGCGTGCTGGCAGGCAGCGAATAGCTGAACAGGCGGATGTTGTCCACGAGACCAGTGAAGTAGCCTTCCGGCCCGCTGGTATGGATGTTGTTGCCCACCGTAAGTCGGCCCGCCGGCGCCCGGAAATTGCCCGTGTTCGCAATGCCCGTATCCACGCCGTCAATGACAAGGCGCGACTGGCCGCCGACCCGCCGCAGTTCGAGACGTGTCCACTTGTCGTAGGTAACCTCAGGACCGACCGGACTGTAGCCCACGCCATGATGGAGGACCCGCCATTTACCGGCCTCTTCAAAGATGGCGAAGCCTGTGACCATACCGCCGAGACTCACCGGGAAACTGAACCCGGACGCGCCCGGGGCGGTGATATTCACGTCGTAGGCCAGCACGAAGTTGTTCCAGTCGAAGGTCGAGTAGAAGTCGGTCCACGGTGTTCCTGTGCCCTCGTAGTAGCTGGCCCCGTCAAAGGCCATCGCGAGCGTGCTGCCTCCCGTCGGCACGTTGGCGCTGTAGAGCGGGTTCCCATTGGCTGTCAGGTCATACGTGCCGGTGGTGTCTTTGGAAACGGCGTTGCCTGGATTGCCGGCTACCGATCCCGGATCGTCCTCACCCAGGCGATGGGCCACGTTCGGACGCGGTACCGTGGCTCCGGGCGGCAAGACTGTCACGGTCACCACCGAACTGGTGACGGCGCCGGTCAGGTTGGTGACGACGACCGAGTAACTGCCGGAATCGGCCGCGGTCACGCTGGCCAGTGTGGTGGAGGCCGGCGTGCCCGAAGCACCCGTGGTGCTGGCGAAGACGGCACCGTCCTTGCGCCAGTTGTAGGTAAGCGGCGCCGCCCCGGAGGCGGTGGCGGTCAGCAGCAACGATTCGCCGCTGACCAGGGTCGTGCTCGGGCTGGCCGCAATGCCGGTGGTGAGTTCCGGTTTGGCCCCCGCCGAGTAGTTGTGAAGGACGACATTGTCAATCAGCCCCACGAAGCCCCCCTCAATGTTCACCAGGTCCGCCAATGTATTTCCGCCGATGGTGAGGATGGGCTTGACGTTTGCCGGGGTCGGGCCCGTGGTGAGTTCCATGCCCGAGTCCACGCCATTGATGAACAGCCGGCTGCGGGCGGCCGTGCCGAATTGCCGCCGTGGCAGCTCCAGCCGGGTCCATTGGTCTAAGGCCACCGGCACTCCGGTCGCGGCGCTGCTGGTGCCGACCATTTGATGGATAATGCGCCAAAGACCCCCGATTTCCACAACCGCGAATCCGCCACTGCCAGCAGTCTGGCTGCCGATGGTGATCGGGAAGCTGTACCCCGCACCCCCCAATGCCGTGATCTTCACGTCCAACGAGAGACTGAAGTTGTTCAGGTCCACACGGGCGAACGCGTCCGCTAGGTCGTCCTTGCGGTAGAAGCTGCCGCCGTCAAAGCCCATCGATAATGCGCCGCCGCCCGCCGGCACATCCGCGGTGTAGAAGGGCGTGCCGAACGCCGTAAGATCGTTGGTGCCGAGGGCGTCCTTGGTCACGGCGTTCCCAAAGTTGCCGGCCACCGCCCCGGGATCATTGTCGCCCAACCGGTACCGCAGCACGGCCGCGCCGCCCGAATAGCTCGGGTCGAGGACTGTGACTGCCACGAGCGCGCTGGTCACCGCCCCGTAGTTGTTGGAGAGCACCACATCGTAATTGCCCGCGTTGTTCGTGGTCACGTTGGGGATGGCAATGCGGGTGGCGGTGCCGGAGTTGGTGAAGGCCGCGCCGTCTCTGCGCCAGATCAGGGCGCGGCCCGCCGGATCGCCGGTCAATGCGCCGGCGGTCAGGATGATCGAGTTGCCCGTATAAATCGTGGCTGGCGTCCGCGCGATCGTGACCAGGGAGGGGGGAGCACCCAAGGCCAGGTTGGTGATTACCACGTTGTCGACCAGTCCTTGGAACGGTCCCTCGACATCGCCCGGGATCTGGGATCCCTTCTCGCTGGCACCGATGGTGAACCAGTCGGTGGGCACGATCGGCGTGGTCGTGTTGGTCACCACGGGCGTGCCGTCAAGGTAGAGCACGCTTTGGATCGTTGGGCCAAAGGGCTTTCGGACGAGGTCAATGTGGGTCCAGCGGTTCAGGGTTACGGGCACGCGCGAATCGGCTCGGTTCACGAGGTGGTGCAGGAGATTCCAGGTGCCCCCTTGCTCGATGATGGCCAGACCGCCGCCACCCGAGCCCGTGCGCCCGATACTCACCGGGAAGCTGAAGCCGCCCGTGCCCACCGCCTTTACCTGGACATCGCACGAGAGGCTGAATTCATTGAAATTGAGGCTGGCGTACAGGGCATCAATCCCTGCGGCATTCCCGACGATGGACCCTTGGTACCAACTGGCGCCATCGAACGCCATGGAAAGGGTGCTGTCACCAGCCGGGACGTTGGCGCTATACACCGCAGCGCCGCCGACCAACAGTTCGCTGGCGCCCACCGCGGGGTGGTCACCGCGTTGCCGAGGTTGCCGGCGACGGCCCCGGGATCCTGTTCGCCCAGGTTCCATCGAGCGACGGGCGCCTGGGCGAAGGCCGCCGTGGTCAGACCGGCCAACAGGAGGCCGGTGCAGGTGATTTGGAGGGTTTGGTTCATAGATTTCTGGTTTCTTGGTTGGCAAGGGGCCATTCGAGAGTCAGCCGCAAGTCGATGCTGGTCGATCTCCCGCGAGCACAAGATCGCACCGGCCTTGACACCTCATTTCAAGTCGGCTCCACGCAGGCCGTCGCGGGTCCAGTCGAAGTTGTAGTTGGGTTCGGTGCCGTTATAGCTGGTGGGGTTGAGATGTTCCCAGCGCGGAAACTGGGTGTGGCCATCCACGAAGAGCAGCGACATGCCCTTTTCCCCGTGCCCACCTTTTCTCCTGAGCGCGGCCGTGGTCACGTCGAAGAAACCGGTGGCTGGCATGCTGGCAAAGCAGGAGCGAATGCTCTTGCGCGTTGGGTGCACCACTTCGCCCATATGGCGTTGTTGGAGGGCGCTGCCATCGTCTTTCCGGAAAAACTGCAGGTAGTAGTGATAGGAGGCGGGGAAGGGCAGTCGATTGGTGGACAGGCCGAGCACTGGGGCAATCTCGAAATTCCATCCTTTGCCACGGTCCGCCGGGCACCGGTAGAAACCGCGGTTGTTCGTGCTCACGTAGGGATCGGTCAGGCGTAGCACGTCCACGAACGGCATCCGCGGCCAGTCCTGACCGGTGTAGGGAAATCGGTCGGCGTTGTCACCCGTGTAGAGGGCCATCGCGATGCCCAGTTGACGGAGGTTGGAGAGGCAGTTGGCCAGGTGCGCCTTCTGCTTGGCCTTGGCCAAGGCGGGCAGGAGCATGCCGGCCAAAATGGCGATGATGGCGATCACCACCAGCAGTTCAATCAACGTGAAAGCGTTTCTTTTGGAACGTAGCCGTGGCAGCACATTCATAATTCAAACCTGATAACGGCGATTTCTATACGACCACCATAAGCTCGTGGATGTGGGCGTCATGTCCCTAAAATAAGGGACGGTGCAGAAACAAGCCCCGCAACTGCCCGGAGTGATCGCGGCCACGCGCGGGAACTTTGGCCACGCGGTCGCCTTCGCCGCGCGGCGACCGTCTCGCTCTCGTTTGCGGCCAAACGGTTCATGGCCCATCCGGTGTTTACGCGCATTGCCGACGGCGAATCGAAACTACGACTTGCCCGGCGGCAAGGGCTCGGCGGCAGGCCGGTGCGGCGACAGGGCAACGAGCGCGGACAGCAGCCAGATGCCGGGCGCTGCAAATCCCGAGGTCCGAAGTCCGGAGTCCGAAAGAAATCCGAATCCCGAGGGCATTCGGCATTCGGACTTCATTGTCATGGCGGGTTCGGTTACTGGGCGCCGCGCTCGGCGGCTTTGATGAGCTTGGGCTGCGGACGGGCGCGCCATTGGGCCGCGTCAGCCATCAGCACAGCCACAGCCTTTTCCAGTTGCGTGTCTTTGCCAGAGGGCAGGTCGCCGGGCTTGGCCCAAAGGACGTGATGCGGCACGGCGCCGTTGAGTTCCATGTCCTGGCCGGTGTCGGGCAGATACCAGCCGCGGAACGGCAGCCGGATCGTGCCCACGTCCATGATCCGCGCGCTGCCGGTGCTGAGGACGCCGCCGGCCGTGGGCACGCCGACGAGTTGGCCGCGTCCGAGGGTCTTGATCGCGTGGCTAAAGATCTCGGCGTTGCTGAAACTGTTCTGGTTGCAGAGCACGACGACGGGCTTGTTCCAGGTGGCGTACACCTTCCGGTCCTGCGGATAGCCCTGCACGCCGCCGCGTGGGACGGTGATGGCGTGTTGCGGTTGTGTGAGCGCGGTCAACAAATGGTCGGTGGTCGAGCCGCCGCCGTTCTCGCGCACGTCAATGATCAGCCCGTCCCGGCCGTCGCCGGCGGCGAACAGGTCCGCCTCGAACTGGTAGAAGCTCGATTCGTTCATGGCGCCGATGTGCAGGTAGCCGAGCTTGCCGTCCGAAAGCCGGTCCACGATGCGCCGGCACTCGTCCATCCACTGCCGGTAAAGCAACTGGCGGGCGCTGGCATAGCTGATGGGGCGCAGGCGCACGTCGCGCTCGACGCCGCCGGCGTTTTGCACGCGCAGGTGGATGTCGCGGTCGGGCGCGCCGTTCAGGACACGGGCCGGGTCGGTGGCAGGCGTCGCGGCGCAGCCGTCAACGCGCAGGATGATTTCGCCCGGCTCGACGCGGCTTTGCTGGTGGCTGGCGGGGCTTTTGGCGATGACGTCGCGCGCTTTCCAGCCGGGGCCGGCGTGGGCGGGATCGAAGCGCAGCCCGAGATGGGCGGTTTCATCGCGCCAGCCGCGCGCCGTGCTCGCCCGATTGCTGTAGGTAAAGCCGAGGTGGGAGGCGTTCAACTCGCCGAGCATCAGGTGGATGACCTCGGACAACGCGCGGAGATCGGGCGCCTGTTCGGCGGCGGCGGCGTACTTGGCGCGGACGGCGTCCCAATCGCGGTTGCCGAGGCGCTCGTCGTAGAAGCGGTCGCGCATGGTGCGCCAGCATTGATCGAAGACGGCCCGTTGTTTGCCCGCGGTGTTGACGGCCTGACGCGCGGCGAATTTGAACGTGGCCGCCACGCCCTTGGACGAGAGCGTGCCGGGCGCGCCCTCGGTGAGTCACACGATCTGGTCGCCGGTCTTGAGCCAGCGGGCCCCGCTGCCGCTGACCGCCGCCAGCAGCTTCGGTTTCAACTCATCGGGAAACTCGACGGTGTAGGTGCCGCGTTTTTCGTCCACCGTGGCGCTGAAGGCGAGTTTCCTGGAATCGTGCGACCAGAACAACCCTGACTCCATGACGTCGCGGTTGGCGATACGGCGGATGCGTTCATGCAAGCCGTCGAAGTCAATCTGCACGACCTTGCTTTCCTTCTTCTTCTCGTCTGCCTTCGGCTCGGCTTGGTCCTTTTCCTTTTCGGCCTTGGGTTCTTCCGGCTTCGGTTCGTCGTTCGTGGCAGCGGTGGCGTTCGTGGAAGCGCCACTGGCGGGGCGAGCGGACGCCGCTTTCTTCATCTTCTCGATCGCCTTTTCGAGCGTGCGATCGTGCTTGCTCAGTTCGTCGTCCTGGGCGCGCAGCCAGACGTAGTAGATGTCCGACTCGGTCGCCTCGCGCCGGCCGGTCCAGGCCAGGAGCTTGCCGTCGGGGCACCAGACGGGGCGGGAATCGTTGTCGGGATGGCGTGAGACGTTGAAGGGCTGGCCCGAGCCGTCCGCGGGCGCGATCCAGATGTCGCTGTTGAACCATTCGTCGCTGACGGCGTAGGCAAGCCACTTGCCGTCGGGCGACCAATCGAAGTTGGGCTCGTCCCACGACGTGAACACGCGTCGCGCGTTTGCGCCATCGGCGGCGGCCACCCAGAGTTCACCCAGCCCCTTGACCCAAGCCAGTTGTTTGCCGTCGGGACTGAACTTGAGATCGCGCTCCACAGCCTCGTCGTCTGTGACGCGGGCAAGCGTGAACTCCGTGTTGCGCCACCAATAATTCGTGGCGTCGGCGCGCGTGGCCTTCCAGATGTCCGCGCGCCCGCCGGCATCGCTGACGAACCAGAGCGATTTGCCGTCCGGGGCGAACACCACGTCGCGTTCCTCCTGGGGTGTGGCGGTCACCGGACGCGGCTCGCGCAGTTCGGTGTCCATCACCCACACGTCGCCGCCTGCCACGAGGGCGATTTGCAGTGCGTCGCTCGTGAAGGCCGCCTCGGTCGCGCGGGAGAGCGTCACGCGCTCCACCAGCGATTCCAGCGCGTCGCCGCAATAGGTGAGTTCGATTTTGCGCGGCTTGGCGTTCTTGCCGGGGCTGAGCCGGTACAAGTCGAACAAGTGCCGGAAGACGATCATGCGGCCGTCGCGCGAAATGCACGGAAACAGCACGCCGTCGTCGGTGAAGTCGGTGAGGCGGGTTTCCTTGCCGGACTTGAGCTCGTGTTCCCAGAGATTGAACGCGCCATCCTGGCCGCCCACGTAATAGAAGCCGTTGCCGTCGCGCCACCACAACGGCCAGCGGCATTCGGTGGACGCGGCCTTCACCTGGCCGCAATCGCCGGACTGGAGATCGAGCAGCCAAATCTGGGCCGCGCGCGAGCCGGTGTAACCCTTGCGCCACCATCGCTCGCCCTCGCGTGTGAAAAGCAGCCGTTTGCCGTCCGGGGACACCGCGCCGTTCGCGCCGTAATCGTCGAGCAACAGCCGCTCCGGGGGTTCACCGGCGAGTTCAAGCCGTGCGAACCGCTCGGCGTGCCGCCAGAAATGATCGCGCGTCACGCTCACCAAAAGCGCTTGGCCGTCGGGAAACCATTCCTCGAGCGCGTAACCTTCCGAGTGAACCGTGCGTTGGACCGCCGCGCCGCCTCTGGCCGGCATGGTGAACACTTGGCGGCTGCCCTCGCGGTCGCTGATGAAGGCGATCTGCTTGCCGTCGGGCGAGAAGGCTGGATCGGAGTCGGTAGCGGGATGATGCGTCAGGCGCGTGGCTGCGCCGCCACGGACCGGCGCCGACCAGATGGCGCCGCGCCAGGCGAAGGCTAGCGTCTTGCCGTCGGGGGAAAGCGCCGGGTCCTGCGCGAGGCGAATCGGTTCATCGGCGAAGGTGGCGGTCGCAGCGGAGAGGAAGAATAGGGTCAGGGCCAACGCGAGTTTATGGGCAGCTTCCACCCGCTTTGGCGCGCGCATCGGGGCCATGAACCTGTAGCGCCGGTTTTCCAACCGGCATGGGGCCGGCTGGAAAGTCGGCGGTACGGCCGGCTCATGGGGAGTGAAAATGTGCGGTGACATAGTGGCGTTCCGATGCAACCGATCCGTGTTCATGGCAGTGCTTGAAGTGATTTGTTTGAACATAACGGCAAAACGTTGTCGCTGGCGAGTCAGCCAGATCGCCGCCGACGGTCTCGGGGACTCTGGTTCGGTTCCTTCCGCGGGGTCTTTCGCGCCGCCAAGGCGGACTTGAACGCTTTCGCCGATGGCCAGGGTGTCGCCGCTCGAATTCGCTGCCTCCTCGCCCAACGTGGCGATTTGCTCGCGCTTCCGAGAGAGATCGCGGATCAAGGTGTCATGTGTGGCTCTGGTTATCGACGTCTTTTCGATGGCCGATTCTTCGGATCCCGATAACCCCGCCCTTCACGTCAAACCAGAGTCACCACTGAGCGCGCGTCGGCGGGTGCGCTTCGAGTTTGTAGTAGTGCGCCCCGCCGGGCTCGCGCGGGAGGACGAGCGGGGTCGCGTTCGTACCCAGGCGCGGGCTGATGAAATCCCGGATGGGCGTCCAGGCGGCCGGGGTCCAGGGCCACGCTGATGTGATGCCAGTTGGTGTCGGGGATGCCCAGGGAGGAGACGAGCGTCGTGCCGCCAACCACGAGGGCGAGCTTGTCGAAATTCGCCGCCCCGCCATAGACGCCCGCCGTGGCGAGGAACATGTAGTCCAGGGTTGAGTCGGATGCTGCGAGCGCCCGTTTCATGGCCAGGGGCAGGGTGCTGGGGGGGGGTGTCCCCGGTGGGCAGGCTTTCGAGCTTCACCCGGGCCCCGATGGTAAAGGGCCGGACGCCGAAATCGAGTTCGCGGCTGTCGGCGACCTCGAGATAGTGCTGGTGGTCTTGCTCGAATTCGAGGGAGAGAGTGTTCGACCGGCCCGCCACGGAGTCGGTGACCGCGTACACGTCGCTGGAATACGCCGGGCTGGGGCCGCTGTTGCCGCTCCTGGCCAGGGCGTTGTCCCGCCAGGGCAGGAAATCCAGGACGGCGTTGGTGGCCGGCTGGCCGGGGGCGCCCTCCTCGAATGGGAACAGCACCCGGTCGCCCAGGAAGGCGTGGGGATCGTTGAGTTCCTTGCGCAGCCGCATGAGGTGTTCCTCGAGGTCCTGGCGAATCCCGGCGAAGGCCGGATGATCGGCCAGGTTCGGCACGCCGTGTTCAGGCAGCAATTCGAAGGGGTTGTTCTTCAGATCGAAGAGCTGGGTCTTGTGCGTGGCATGGTTGCCGACGTCGTACTCGATGAGCTTCCAGCGCCCGTCGGTCACGGCCCGGATGCCCGGCGTGCTGCCGCCCGCGTAAACGCCGTACTGATGCGATCGCACGGTGGCGGCAACGCCTCGAAGCACGGATTGGAAGCTCTTGCCGTCCGTGGGGCCGAGGGTTGCCGGCAGCGGGATGCCGGCCAGATCGCAGAACGTGGGAAAGGTATCGTGCAGGTAGATGAGGGCGTCCGACTCCACGCCGGGGGCGATGTCCGGGCCGCGGACGATGTAGGGCACCTTCCAGGTGTGCTCGTAGAGGTTTTGCTAGCCCTGCAGGCCGTGCCGGCCGATGGCAATGCCGTGGTCGGAGGTGAATACGACGTAGGTGTTCTCCAAAATGCTGTCGGCCTTGTCGCCGTCGCCGTTCGGGTCTTCGAGCTTCGCGAGCACGCGGCCGATCTGCTGGTCAATCCAGTCCACGCAGGCGAAGTTTTTCCCGATCTCGTTGCGCACGACGGCTTCAGTCCGGTATTGGCCCATGCCATCCACACTGACTTCATCGCGCACGCTGAGATGGCCGTGGTCGAAGGGATGGGCCGGGTAGGTGGCCGGCGTGCAGGCAAGGTGGTTGAGCGGCAGAGGCGGCGCGCCGGTGTTGAGGCTGATGCTCGCCGGATTGGAAACGTCCACGCCATGATACTTGGCCAGCAGGTCCGGCCGGCCATGGCGCTCGTCGTGGGGATGCGAGAACCCGAGATAGACGAGGAACGGTTTCGCCCGGCCACCCGCGTTCCAACGGGTGAGATAGTCCAAGACGTTGTTGGCGTGCCAGTCGCTGCCGGCGCCGTCGGCGGCGCCGCGTTGGGTGGCATCGTTGCGGGCGGCGAATTCGTTGTTGGCCAGGTCATAGCTGTTGCCGACCTTGCAGGTGCGGTACGTATCGTAGCCGTTGCGGTTGAACACCCCAGGCAGGGTGTCAGCGGCACTGCTCACGGTGCGCTGCCAGGTCTGGCGGCCGGTCATGATCATCGTGCGGGATGGAGCGCAGACTGCGCCCTGATTGCCGCCCATGAGCCGGGCTTGATGGAAGAGCATGCCCTCACGGGCCAACCGGTCAATGTGGGGCGTGTCAATGGCTTCGACGCTGCCCGCCGCGTTCCGCTCGCACGGTTCGGTCCGCCGGTAGGCGCCGACCGAATAGGTGTCCTGGTCATCCGTGATGATGAAGAGGAAGTTCGGACGGAGCGTGGGCTTCCCCGAAGCTTCGTTGGACGAAGTGGATTCGATGTCGCTCAGATTGACGGCCGTCACCACGTAGTAGTAGTACGTTCCGCCAATCACCGCCCGGTCGGTGTACTCGCTCGACGTTGGGCTGGCGATCACGGTGTACGGACCGCCGGCCGTGGTCGATCGTTTCACTCGGAAATGGGCGAAGCCAGGCTGGGTGTTGTCAGCCCAGTCGAGCAGAAGCTGGCCGGCCCCTTACCTGAACGGTGAGGTGGGAAGGCGTCTCGGGCGGGGGCAGCGCCGTGGACGCGCCGGCAGCACTGGGATTGGCGTGGCTGGAGCTGTGGTAGGACCATTTGCCGTCGCCGGCGGTGTCGGCCAGGGTGCCGGCTGACGCACCGTCCTGCGCGCCGGCTTTGAAGTCCTGCGCCAGATCGGCGGCGGGCACCAACGCCACGGCCCCCGGCCGGCCGTACCAAAGCGCGATCGTGTCATAATCCAACGCGCCAGCCGCCCACTTCCGGATTTCTAGGTCGAACTTGAAGGACCGGTCGAAGGGAATGGCGTCGAGGCCGCGGACACGGCTGTTGACCGTCGGCCCGCCTTGACGCTCGCCGATGGAACTGGGTTGGCCCACGAATGGGGACGCGAAGGGCTTGCCGCTGCCGAAAGAGTAGCCGTAATAGTCTTCCGTACCCGTGCCGAGATGTTGGGGCTTCGAGGTGGAGCCGCTGCCGTTGGCGTGCAGATAGTCCACGTAGATTCTTTCATCGCCTTCGCCCCACCACCCGGCGGTTCGGTTGCTCACCGACAACACATCGCCGACATACACGCCTTTGCCTCGCACGGTCAGAAAACGGTAGTCCGCCGCGCCGGGAGCGGAGTAACCGGTTTCATCCGCCTTCGCGCCGGGCCAGGGCGTCCCCTGGGTTCGGATACCGGTCTCACGCCGATAGTTGGCGTGAAAGTGCATGGAGTTGTCGTTCCAGGTCCAGTCGCCCGAGTCAATCTGCATGGTCACCTGCAACGTCTGAGGGCCGGTGTTGATGACGTTGATCCGGGCGTTGTCTTGATAGGGCATCACAAAAAACGAGGTCATGTCGCCGTTGGCCGCGACCCGCTGCAAATAATTGCCGCCCGCGTTGCGCGGTTTGGCGGCACTGGAGCTGACGCCGTTGCCGAAGAATTGTCCCGCCGGGAGCACGGGCGACGTCCACCCCATCCGGGTGAAACCCAGAAAGCGATGGTCGCGATACGACCAAACGGCGTGCTCGCGTTGCGGATCGAGGCCCACGGCGGCGAAATCCAGCGTGGCGGCCTGGTCGCTCGTGCCCGGGTTCCACAAGATGGCCATCGCGGCGGTTCCCCACGGACGCTTCATCAGTCCGACCAATTGCGGCCACTCCCGCCGCGGGCGCGCGTCAAACACGTCCGTCTCCAGGAACTCGCGGGCCTCGGCGGAGATTTCCGTTTCCTCCGTATCCTCGAGCGCCACGGCATCCAGGCCGATGAAGTAACCCGTCGCCTTGGGGTTTTTCCCGGTCACGACGAACTTCAGCCGAGACTGGTCGTCCTGCGGCGCATGCACGCCGAGGTCAAGCGGTTTGCCCGGATGAGTCGTTGGCGCGTAACCGTCCCAACCCTCCGCCACGGGCTGCTCGTTCACGGAAGAGTCCAGAATCCCGTAATCATACGACTGCGTGGCGTGAACGACGAGCCGCTTGGGACGGGATTGCCCTGACAACGTGAAGGTCACCCAGTTGCCCGCCGCCATGGCCCGACCGAAGTAAAGGGCGCCCTGGCTCCATTGATAAGGCGGCAAGGTCTCACCGATGTGCTGGGGGCCGCCCTTCAACCCGGGCGAGGTTTCGACTTGCTTGATGTTCTCGAACTCGATGATTTCCCTGACCGGGGTGGCGTACGGCACCATGCCCTGCTGCGGGAGCTTCAACACATCTTCCGTCTGCGGCACGGGCGCGGCGGCGGCTTCCGGGAGCGGAGGCCGGTTGTGGGCTGCGCCCGGGGCCGCATACCAGTGCACCACCAGCGCGTATTGCAGGTAGGCGTCCTGGGTGGCAATCATGTTGAAAGCTTCCATGTCGAACTTGAAGCGCCGCGCGAACGGCGTGGCGTCCAGACTGCGCGTCCGGGTGCAGATGTTGTAGCCGTGGGTGAACGGTTCCTTGCCCGCGGGCCAGTCGCGCGTTTGGCCGCCGACGCGGACGTTGGCCAGGAAGGGCGAACTGAACTCGTCCCTGCGCGTCGGCACCTCGCCACCGGCCCAGCCGTAGTAGTCCTCCGTCCCGGTTCCAAAGTGCGACGGGAAGCGGCGGTCCAGATCCTCGTCCACGTAGACCTTCTCGTCGCCCTCGCCCCACCAGGACCAGAGCGGGTTGAGCACAATGAACGTGTCGCCCACGTGAATCCCGCGCCCCGTCACATCCACGAAATTCAGGTCGCGCACCGGGCGCGGCGGATAGGGCCCGTCCGTCCGCCAGCAGGTATGGAAGTGCAGCGAGGCCTTCGTCCACTGCCAGGGCGAAACATTGGCGCGCAGGTTTACGGTCACGGGAGTGGCGGCGAGGTTGTGCAGGCGGAGCCGGCCGTCGGTTTGGTAGGGCATGATCCAGCGGCAAACCAGCGTGCCGTCGGCCCGCGCTTCGCGCTCCCACGTGCGGTAGGGGTCAAGGCCGTTGACGTTGCTGAAGAAATCGCCCAGCGGACACCAGACGGTGCGCCCGCCGTCGAATTCGAGTTCCACGACCGTCGAGCGCAGGGCTTGGGCCAGGTCCGCCGCCTGCAGTTGGAATTCCAAGTGCCGGATCGCCGCCGGCCCCGCCGGGAGGCTCAACGTCTCGCTTGTCTTGGCGGGAATCTGCTTTGCCAGCGTCAGCGCCGTGCCGCCGGTGAAGTCCGCGGGGTCCACCAGTGCGCGACCGGCTTCCTCGAGGAGCGCCCTGTGGGTTTCGAGCATCTCCGGCCGAAACGACTCGACCTCGGTGCCCGGCGGGTAGGCGCGGTAGTTGATGAGGTAGTAAAACGCCCCGTCCACTTGGGTGATCTTGCAGCTCTTCCGGAAAGGAATCGGCAAGTAGAGGTTGCCCGCGCGGGCGGTCGGTTGGGCGAAGGGTGGCGGCACCGGCCCGAGGCCGCGCACCAGCGCGATGAAGTTCGTGGCCAAACGGGGCGTCGTTTCGCCGTCAAGGTAGATGCGCAGATCGGTGCCGACGCGGTTCTTGAAATCCTTGTAGAAGAACGGGGTTCAGATCCGAGTGATGACGCCGGGGCCGTCGTATTCCATGAGGACGGCTTCCCGCAGGGCACCGTTGGTTTCGGTGCGGAGCGCGAAACTGTGGTCCCGGTTGGCAAACCACCCCTTCGGGTCGTCCGGCGTGAGCGATGCCCGGTCGTAGCTGCTGGCCTGGAGCGAGCGGTACGGGAGCGCGGGCCATTGCGTGTGAGCCGCGCGGTCGGTCATCTCGTGCAGCAGCGAGCCGAAGGTGACTGCGGGCGGGGGAGCCTCTCCGGCCACCAGCGCGGTGGCGGTCCCGAGGAGCGTCCCGGCCATCACCATCATCCCGACCTGGGCGCGTCGCCGGAGGGCTCCGGTCGCTTCGAATCGCCTCACCCACGCCGGGCGGAGCCTGCCTGGATGCAGTCGCCGTGCCAACCGCAAGACTTGAATCCTGTTCACAGGAAGATCATCCCAGAATCTGAACGCGTGTCATGTCGCTTAAATCGGGGACACGCCGCCGCACCCCGGGGACATGCCACCGCACGGGACACCTCCTTTCAATGAAAGACAATGAAACGACGAACAAACAATCAGGTAAATAAAACTTGACACACGTGTCGTCCCCCGGCAGGTTGGCCACCGCTTATGAGACTGACCCGCATCAAAGTCAAAGGCCGACCCGCCGTCTACCACTGCGTCTCGCGCATCGTCGGCGCCCAACGCCTCCTCGATGACCTCGGCAAAGAAACCTTGGTCAGGCTCCTCCGGCGCCTG
>VHCO01000032.1 GCA_016871715.1 Verrucomicrobiota bacterium | reverse complement strand
GGCTATATCATGGACGCCGGCGCCATCATGCAGGACGACACCAGCATCGGCAACCTGAAGGTGCTGACCCAGGTCTGCCATGAGCACGGCCTTTCCGGCACGAGCTCGACTCCCCCACCCGTCCCCAACCCCACCCCGCCCGCCCAACTGCCCGCAGCCCTCGAAGACCGCCAACGCCTTCAGGGAATGGCCGGTCGCCCCCTGCCGTATGTCCGGCCAGGCGTCTGCTTCCCATGGGAAGCGAAGGCCAAAGAGCTGCCGCCCCTCACCGGCGATCCCGACCTCGTCCGCCGAGTCTGGGAAAACATCGACGCGTTCGGCAACGTTTACATCTGGCAGTTGTTGCTGAGCTTTTAGCCGCCCGGCGCGCCCGATTGCTCCGGACCGGGTCCGGTGCCCGAATCTTCAGCAAGGCGGAGCGCGGACGGTCACGTCCACCAAGCGGGTCTGACGACCCGCGCCCCACAGGGAGCCTGCCGGGTTTCACGCGCGATGGCAGCCCTCAGCACCTCGCGAAGGTCTCAGGCCGAATGGACAGGTCCGATTCTTGGCTTGCGGGGCGCCGCGGCTCGGGCCAATGATCCCCAGTAAATCAACCTGCTCCACGTGATGAACCCGACTCACTTCCTTTCGCTCCCTTCTGTCGCACGCCTTACCCGAGCTGCCGCGGCCGCAATTGCGGCCGGTGCCTTGACCGGACTGCTCAGCCTCCTGGCCGCCGAGGCCGCCGCTGCCTCTGAGAGCCGCCCCTTACGCGTCATCTGCTTCGGGGCGCACCCGGACGACTGCGAAATCCAGGCGGGCGGCGTGGCCGCCATGTGGGCCGCCCAAGGCCACCAGGTCAAGCTCGTGTCGGTCACCAACGGCGACATCGGCCATTGGCGGGAGGCGGGGGGGCCCCTGGCGTTGCGCCGTAAGGCGGAAGTCGAGGCAGCCGCCAAGGTGCTCGGCGTCACGGCCCAGGTCCTGGATCTTCACGACGGTGAACTCCTCCCCACCCTCGAAAACCGCCGGACCATCACCCGCCTCATCCGCGACTGGAAAGCCGACATCGTCATGGGCCATCGACCCAACGATTACCACCCCGACCACCGGTACACCGGCGTCTTGGTCCAAGACGCCGCTTACATGGTCACCGTCCCCTTCTGGTGCCCCGACACCCCGCCCCTGACGCGTAACCCCGTGTTCCTCTACTTCCCGGACTCGTTCCGCAAACCGAACCCCTTCACGGCGGACATCGTGGTGAACATCGAGCCCGTCATCGAGCGCAAACTGGACGCGCTGAGCTTGCTCGTCTCGCAGTTCCAGGAAGGAGGGGCCAACGGCGGACCGCACCTGGTGTCCAATAACCCCGCCCAACAGGCCGAGCGAACCCGCCAGGTGCGCGAGTCCTTCCGTAACCGCCAGAAGAACCTCGCCCAACGTTTCCGCACCGAAGCGGCCCAGTGGTACCCCGCAGAAAAGGCGGCCACCCTCCAGTACCTCGAGGCGTTCGAGATTTGCGAGTACGGCCGCCGACCAGACCAGGCCGAGTTGAAACGGTTGTTCCCGTTCTTCTAAAAGTCGTCCGGCGTGCACGCCCGGCGATCGCTACGTTCCGTAGGGCGTTTGTGCCGGAGCTTATGAATCAACTCACCGGGTTTCTTGAACCAGGGCGTCGACCCTGACCAGGCAATCGACTGTTTGAGCTTCGTCACACCTCACTCATCGGCTCGCCACGCGATGGACTTGAGCGGTTTTCGCATCCGCACAGCCTGACCAACCTGAGCAGCGACCAGCGGGTAGCCGCCAACCCGCCACCTACCCGGAGCAAATCCGGCGCCGCACCAGGGCACCGCCTCAGTCCCCGGCTCCGTCCAGCACCGCGGCTGCCAGGCGCCGGAACTGGCCCCTCAGGTGTTCTCGGGCGCTGAGCCAGTTGAACACGTTGACGGCGCCGGAGGCGAACAGCCAGACCGCGGCGAAGGAACCGCCGAATTGCAGGCCACCGAAGAACAGCAGCGTGAAGCACAACAACCAAGGCACCACTAGGACCCGGAACACAACGGCCATGAACGCCCGGTTCGCCTGGCGGTGCACTAGCCCCAGCCAAAGACCCACCCAGCCCAGCGTGTGCAGATCCCACAGAAACACCACCATGTTCACCAAGGCGAACCAGCCCGCCTCCGACTCCTGCATACCCCTCCCGGACCCCAGCCACAACATCAGCCCTTGGGTCCCCAATACGGCCATACTCGGCCCAAGAAACAAATGCCGTAGCGCCAACCCGTGCCCGCGCAGGATCTCGGACACCGTCAGTGGCGTCGTGAGCAACAGCTCGAAAGCGCCCGATTGCCGGCTCTCGACCCATCGGTGCGTGGCCTCCGAGGCGAGCAACCACTTCAAAGGTGTCTGCAGAAAGTAGGCGATGACGATCGTTGTACCCCAGCTCAGCCAGTCCCCACCGCGCACCCCCGCCCAGAGCACCGCCCAGAGCACCCATCCCAGCGAGCCCAGCCCCGCGAAAGCCCACAGCAAGACCGGCTTCAGCCGCTCCCGTGCACCGAGCCAAAGCAAGGGGTTGCGCTCGAGGTAGCGGCGCCGCCGTTCCCCCCGTTTGCGGCCAACCCCGAACCGCAACCGGTGCCACCGTTCCCTTCCCCGATGGTCCAGCCCGCCGCCTTCAGCCCGCCACCAACGCGGCAGAACCACACTGGTCCAACCCACTAAACCCATCGTGAGCCCAAGAACGCCCAACAGCGGGCGGTGGAACATGCCGGGCTGAGCCGCGTATTGGACAGCCCAGATGTACTCAAATGCCTGCCAGAAATTGAACCAGGCCAGGACCCGACCGAGTGAATTGGCTGCCCGGGAACTGCCCAACTCGGCTTGAAGCCAGGGGAGACACCCCACCAACAAGAACAGGCTGAAGACCGTCACGGCAAACGCGCTTCGCGCATTCACGCTATGGCCCGAAACGGTCAAACCCAACGCCAACGAAAACCCCAGACCGACCGCCAACAGCAGCGCCACCCGCCCCAACTCCACCAGCGCCACGCCCCCCAGCAACAACGACAACGCCATCACCGGCAGGGTCGCCGCCAAACTGAACACCGCCGGCACGGCCGCCGCCGCCAGCTTGCCCAACACAACGTCGTACCCGCGCAGATCGGTGAGGAACAGCAGCCCCAGGGTCCCTTCCCGCTTCTCCTGACTCAAAAGATCGGCGGTGAACAGTGGACCCGCGCCCAGGCAGAACGCCAACGCGATGACGGCCAGGCTCTGAAACAAGGACTTGCCCTGGCTGGCGCCGGTCTGGAAATCGGTCCAGAAAACCAGCATCCCGCTGCTCAGAAGAATGGCCAGCCCCGCTGCCGCCAAGCGCGTCCAGTACGTGCTCCGCCGGCGCACCGCCACCCGCAGCTCCCGCTCCACTACGGGTAATAGCCTCATACACCCCGCGCCCGCGCCCAGCTCGACCCCTCCCTCCAACACCCCCCTTCCCGTTCCCGCCCGCCATTCATGGCGCGGGCTCGGCCCACTCGCCCACCGGCGACTCGACGCGCGCAGACCCAACGCCAGGCTGCGGCCTGCCAGGTTGCGCCTGAAGGTCCGGCCGCGGAGGCACGACCCGTCGAGCCAAGGCGCGCCCTTGGCGCCGCCACCAACGGTCTTGGCCATAGGTCTGAGCCGCAGCCGCGCGGAAGTGCCGCCGCAGGCCGTGCCGCGCCCAAAGCACGAGCAATAGGTTCTTGCTCACCCACACCAACGGCCGCACCAGCGAATAGCCGAACGCCGTCGGCCCCAAGAAGAACTGTAGGAATGGCTTGCTGGCGGCGTAGGCCAGCCAAGTCTGCGGAACCAACGTGCTCAGCCGCGGAAAAGCATAGCCCAACGTCCATGGAATCAAGATCACCAGCGCGAACGTCTTCAGGATCGCCAAGTTCGGCCGCCGCGAAGCCACACTCAGCCAGGCGCCCACCCAGCAGAGCGCCAACACGTCCGTGGTGAAATTCACCAAACTGCTCGCCGCCGCGGCAATGTAGTACTTGGCGGTCGCCGCCAGGACCGGCCCGGGAGCGCGGCTCAACCGCCAGCTTTCCTCGACGTACAACACGTGCAGGACCGCGATCGCCACCACCGGCCAGAAAAACACACCCCGCAACGCTCGCCAATGCCCACGCAGAAACGTCACCACCGACAGCGGCGTGGTCAGAATCAACTCGAGCGCACCTGCGCGGCGCGCCTCGAGCAGGAAACGACAGGCCATCACCGCCACCCAAACGCGATTCGTGAATACCAAAGCATAGGAGAAATACTGGTGGAACTGGAAGGTCGAGGCCGCCCGCCGATACCCGTACGTCAGCCAATAGACATTGACCGCCACCAAACCCACCAGCAGCCAAAACACCACATGCGGCCAACGCAACCGCGCCGCCAGCGCCTGAATCGGGTTCCGCTCCAACCGCCGGCGAAACGCCCGCCGCCAGCCAGCGGTGTATCCGAAGCGCCAGAACCAGCGTTGTGTGGTGGGTTTGTCCGCCGGATGTTCCCGCCACATCCGCGGCACAAGCACCGCCGTCGCGATCATGAACCCCCAGCAAAGACCGTGGACCAACCCCAACGAAAGCCAGTAGTTCTTCGGCGCCGCCCGAAAAGCGGTGTCCAGCGCCAGGTACCCCGTGTAGGCCGGACTGGCCAGCGCCACCGCCGGAAACTGGTTCAGCGGTTTGGTGAAAAACCCGGTAATGACCACCGTCGACAACCCAGGCAACAACCCCGTGAGGCCCAGGATCAACACCACCGTCCCAAGCGTCGCTTTCCCCTGATCGCGGCTCAGCGTCGACACCAGCATGCCCGCGGTTAGCGAAAACAGGATCGCGTTGACCACGCTCAACGCCACCCGGCCGTACTCGCCGGGTGTCACGCCCCCGAGCAATAGGGGCAAACCCAGTGCCGGCAGGATCGCCAGCAAGCCGTACAAACCTGTCAGCGACGTGGCAAACCATTTCCCCAGCACCACATCGTAGCTCCGCAGTTCCGTCAGAAACAACAACCCGAGCGTCCCGTCGCGCTTCTCTTCGCTCACGCAATCCGCCGTGATGAACGGCCCTACCAACAGACAGTAGGCAAACGCCAGCACCGTCAGGTACGAGAAGAGCGTCTTGCCCACGGTCACCGGCGGTTGGTCTTTTAGGGCCCACAGTCCCAGCCACAAGCATACCAAGAACGCCGCCCCTGCAGCGGCCAGGCGCAGCCAGTAGGTCTTGCTGCGCCGGGCCCCCACGCGCAACTCGCGTCCCACAATGGGCAACAGCGTCATGGCTTATCACCATGCCGGGCCACCACCGAAAAGTCCAAGGCGGAAAACTCGGTCGAGGACATCTCGGGCGACCGGTGTCTGCGGGACCCAATCCTTCCGACACGCCTGTCTACCATACCATCCGACCCATGCTCCCTTCCATTCTCCAATCCGAAACCCCAGCCACAGCCGTTGAATCCAACAGCATCACGAGCACAGGCATTTTATCCGGCAAATAATGGTTGACACCTTGGGGTCGCCCGCTCTCCAGCCAGGTTCCCAAGGACTCGTTCTGGATGGCGTTGCGGAATCAAGAAGCCCCCAGGGGAATTTCGCGATCCTAGCGTAGACTCGCTTATTTGAGTCAACTATTTAATTGGGGCTTAATGGTTTACACCTTCAGACAGATTGATCGATCGGCCTCGGTCTGCGGCGGTCGGCGCCGGTCCGGCGCCCAGCGCCCAGGGTAAGGTCAACCATGACCGCAACCCCGGACGGATGCCGGGGCTGGCCGGGTCTGACGGAACGCTCCAGGGCGGGGGCGGATCCGGAATTGGTGTCACCGGCTAGGGAACCACCAGCCGCCAGAAGGTGGCGGGGCTGCCGGTCGGGACCGGGGTCGTCCAGGTCGCCCCGGTCTGGCCGGCGGCGATCACGGTCCACGAGTTGGCACCCAGGTCGGTCGTGCGCTCGACATTGTAGGCCGTGCCGCCGGGGTTGCTGATCTCGAGGACCACGTTCCCGCCGGAGAGGCTCACGCGAGCGATCTTGAGTTGCGGGAGGGGGCCACGACCGGGCAACCCATAGGCCCGGGCATGCAGGAAGTGCCCATCGGTCATGGCCCAGGTAGCCAGGCCGAAGCGATTGCCGGGTCGGGCCTTCGCCTCCACCCAACGCCAAGTCGCTTGCTGGGCGGGATCGTCGAGCGACCAAGCGGTGAGTTGATACTCGCCATTGTTGTTGGCGAACTCGGCAGCGAAGGGTTGACCGGGCCGATAGACAAAAGCGGCATCGCCAGCGATCAAGTCCGACCACACCCCGGCGGCCTTGCGGCTCACGGTCAAGCCCTGGGGGATGCGTTCAGCCCCGGAGGCTTCGCTGGCAAAGAGCACCCGTGCGTAGTTGTCGGCGTCGGTGAAATCGTAGACAAACCCGAGGCCATCGTCGTCGAAGGGATGGAACGCGAGTTCGAGCCAGTAATCGGGCAGGTCGGGAGCTGTGGCGAGCAGGATGGGCCCCTCGGCATCGGCGCTGGGGACGGCCAGGCTGCCCGAGGTCGCCGGGCCGTAGTTGGAGAACTGAACCACCGTGCCGTGGGCGCTGACACTCCAATCGCCGGATGCGGCTGCACCGGCGAACGGGTTGGACCAGACCGCCGGCAATTCATACTGGAGCGGCGCCTGGGTCCAGTCGTCGTGGAAGACCACATTGCCCCCGGCTTGGACGGTGACTTCTTCGAAGAGGACACCAGCGTTCACGGGGTTGGTGGGAGCCGATTCCCCGGGGCCTTGGCCCCAGCACCCGATGCCCAATCGCCCCGCTGGCAGGGCGTCATCGGCGAAGAGGAGCACGGCCTCCCATGTGGTCAGCCAGACCGGCGGATTCTGCAGCGTGTCCCAACCGGTGACGCGCACCTCGAAATTCGGTCCCGTCGCCTGCACTGTGATGCGCACGCGTTTGAAGAAGGCCACGTCGGTCGGGTCGGTCGCGATCGTGGCGTCTTGGGCTAGCTCGGTGAACACGCCGTTGACACGTTTCTGGACGGTGACACCAAAAGGGGCGCGCCAGGCGGCGTTGTTGTTTTCGCCGGTGACCGTCACGCGATACCAGTTCTCCTCATCCACGTACCGGAAGTAAACGCAGTTACCGTCGTTGTCCCCCACCGAAAACACGGTTTCGGCGTTGAAATCCGTCCAGGCGGGGTCCCAGAACTCCGGCCGGATAATCAGGCGCGGCCCCTCGAAACTGACGTTGGGGACCACCTGGTTCGCGCCGATGAAGGTCGGATCGTCAGCCGCTCGATAATCGTTGCTGCTGTCCGAGGGCCCGCGAAGGCCTCCACCGAAATCCCGGATCAGCCATTGCCCGGGCAGCACCGGGTCGCGCTGGGTGTTCTCCCACTTCGCGGCCAGCCCATCGGCCACCGACAGTTGTTCCGCATGGTTGGGGTGTGTCCCGCGCTCGAACTCGAGGCGATTGGAGCGGCGGTCTCGGTCGGGGTCGCCGTCCGGGGTGGGATCGAGATTGCCAAAGTAGCTACGCTCCCACGGATCGGGCAAGCCGTCCCCGTCCGCATCCGCAGCGAACTGTGCGTGCAGCGTATAGGGCCGGTTCATGGTCAGGTCCAGTTGGGACGCCGTGGTGGCCAGGTCGCCCGACCAATGCCAAAAGAGGTATCCTGGGTCCGGTTCGGCCCTGAGGTTGACCACGGTCCCTTCAGGCAGCCAGGCCCTGGCCAAGTTAAGCTTGCCACCGGCAGTCGCCGAAGGAGCCAACCGCATTTCGGTGCTCCAGTTCCATTTGAGGAAGGACAACCCCGACAGCGTGAACGATACGGAGTTACCGTTACCCGTGGGTGGCACGGAGCCGAACCCGGTCCAACCGGCACACAGGCGCCGCACCCCTGGGTGTGTTTCGACCGGCGTGTCGACGCTGGCCTGGATGTCGGTGCCGGGCGCGAACCCGTGCCAGCCCGCACTCGGGTTGGGCGCGCCGTGGGCCGAAGAGACCTGCAACGGGGTGCCCGAAACACTCTGGACCCGCACGTAATCGAACTCGGTCCGGGCCATGGCCCAACTGAAGAGGCCGATCTTGCCGCGGTCGACGGTCCCATCGGTCAGCTCGAACGGCCCGTAGACATACGCCATGGCGGCGCCGTCCGGATCGGCCACCACAACCACTTGCAGGCGATTTCCGGAGACCGCCGCCGAGATTTCGTAAGGGACGTTATCCGGAGGGACGAACCGGTTGTCGCGGATCACCTCGCTGAACACGCCGGCGACCACCTTCTGAATCGAGAGGCCCTGCGGCACGCCGGTGGGCGAGTTCTGCCGGCGTAACCCAATGCGATAGAAATTCTGTTCGTCCAGGTACCGCACCAGAACGCCGTGGCCATCGTCGTCCCGAGGAATGATACGCGCGGTCAAGACGTAGTCGGTCCATTGCGTGTCTCCGGCCACCAATGAGGCGGCGATGTAATCGACTTGACCGGCGGTGTCGTTGGCGCCGAAGGCATCGCTATTCTCGTGCAAGGTGCCGTAGGGACCGCTCGGACCGAGGGCGAGCGACCAGATCGGCCGACCGCCATTACCGCTGCCCATGGTGTTGTCGCCGCCTTGCCGCGGGGGCACCACCGGGGTCCATTGCTGCAGGCCGTTGGGGTTGCCCACTAAGGGCACCGGTTGCAGCAGGACGTTGGCGATTCGCAGGCCGCGCGGGACCGACCCGCTCATGCCCCAGCTCATCAACCCGACTTGGCCCGCCGCCGAACCCGGCAACGCTTGGTTGTCCACCAACCGATATTCGAGAGGGGCGAACTCGGGGTCATCCACCACGGTCAACGAGCACCGGTTCCCGCTGGTGACGCGCACGATCACATCGAAGGGAACACCGGACCGGTTCACAAACGAGTCCACAAAGCCCGGTGTGCCGTGGCCAAAGACCACAACGGGCAGACCGTCCACCATCCGGTCCACGCGCCAACCGTTCCCGGGAAAGAGGTCGCCCGTGCGCACCTGTCGAGCGAAGGCGATGCGGTAGAAGTTCAGGTCGTCGCGATAGCCGAAGATCAGACCGAACCCGTCGTCGTCGCCCGCCGTCAGGCGCGCGCTGTAGGTAAACTCGGCCGGCGCGAGCGCCTCGTTGATGAGCATCACGGCCCGCCCGCTGAGCGACCCAGCCGCGGCAGGCGAGTAGATGTTGCTCTGCTCGACGAACGCGCCGCTCACAATGTCGTATTGCCACCGCATGGGACCGTCCAGATAGTCGCCACCAGGCTGCACCGCGGTCCAACCCTCGATCCCGCGATTGAAATCGTCCTCGAAGAGGAGTGTGGCGGCCGCCCCAGCGCCGTTACGGGGGAAGGCGACAAGGAACAATAAACTAGCCGCCAGCGGCAGCGCTTTCGAGGCAACGACAGAGGTAGCATTCATAGGTGAATCGTGAGTGGCTCGCCTTGGTGGCAAACGGTTGGTCGGGCTGGTCGTGGTTGTGCTGCGGAGTCTGGAGCATGCATACCCTCTGGCGCCAACCTAGGTCAACCCGAATCCTCCATGGCCCCGAATCCTCCGGTGAGGTGCTTGAGGGCTGCCATCGCGGATGAAACCCCGCAGGCTCCCTGTGGGGCGCGGATCGTCAGATCCGCTTGGCGGACGTGACCGTCCGCGCTCGCTCGCTAAGGACTCGGGTTCCATTGGAACCGCTGGCCGGGCTCGAGCGAGAGGTCCCGTGTGGCGGTGCGGTAACGCAACTGGCACGGTTGACGGAGCCGCGCGCGCAGGGTGGCCGAGGTGAGTCGGCTACCCTGCCATTCGATATCGACCTGGAACCCGCCACGAGCGCGCAAGCCCTTGACATAGCCTGAAGGCCACGCGCTGGGTAGCGCCGGCAGGAATTCGAGCACGGGGATATCCTGGTCGGTCATCTCGGCGCTTGGCCTCATCGGGCGGCGGTCGCCGCTGACGACTTCGTGGCTTTGGAGGAGGAGCTCCGCGATGCCGGCTGTGCCGCCGAAATTGCCATCGATTTGGAATGGCGGGTGGGCATCCAGAAGGTTCGGGTAGGTGTTGCCGGCTAGGGCATCGACCAGGAGTCGGTGGGCGTGGTCGCCGTCCAGGAAGCGCGCCCAGAAGTTGATCTTCCATGCTTTGCTCCAGCCGGTGCCGCCGTCGCCGCGGAAGCTCAGGGATTGCTTGGCTGCGGCGCAGAGTTCGGGCGTGCCGCGCGGGGTGATTTCCCAACCTGGATATAGGCCCCAGAGGTGGGAGACATGGCGGTGGGTTTCTTTGGGGTTGTCTTTGTCTTGGAGCCATTCCTGGAGCTGACCGTGTTGGCCGATCTGGTTCGGTGCGATCTGCCCGCGCAACTCCCGCAGGCGGGCGGCGAACTCGGCATCCACACCCAACTGCGCCGCGGCGGCTGCCGTGCAATCGAAGAGACTGCGGACGATCTGATGGTCCATCGTCGGCCCCGCCACCAACCCGCCCAGCTCAGGCGAATTGGAGGGTGAACTGATCAACCAACCGGTCTTGGGGTCGCGCACCAGGAAATCCGTGAAGAAGAGCGCCGCCTCCTTGAGCGCGGGATAGGCCCGGCGCGCCAAAAACTCGCGGTCGCCTCCGAACCGATAGTGTTCCCACAGATGGTGGGCGAGCCAGGCGCCGCCCGTGACCCAAATGCCGTGGTTGGCGTGGTTGATCGGGGCGGTGCCGCGCCAGAGGTCGGTGTTGTGGTGGAGCACCCAACCCCGACAACCGTAGTGGGCCTGGGCCGTCTTCCGCCCCGTGACGCGGCAGTCGTCGATCAGATCGAACAGCGGTTCGTGGCATTCGGCCAGGTTCGCGACTTCGGCCGGCCAGTAGTTCATCTCAGTGTTGATGTTGACGGTCCACTTGCTGTCCCACGGTGGGCGCAACTGATCGTTCCAGATTCCCTGGAGGTTGGCGGGTTGGGTGCCGGGTCGGCTGCTGGCGATCAGCAAGTAACGGCCAAATTGGAAATACAGTGCCGCCAACGCCGGGTCTGGCCCTTGCCGCACGCGGCGAAGCCGTTCGTCCGTCGCCAGCCCACCCGCCTCGGTCCGGCCGAGATCGAGTTGGACCCGGCGGTAAAGGGCTCGATGATCTGCCAAGTGCGCGGCTAACAGCGTCGCAAAGTCTTTCCCAGTGACGGCGCGCAGCGTGGCGGCGCAGCGTGCCGCCGGATCGGCGCTGATGTCTTGGTAGTTCTTAAAGCTCGTCGCCGACGCTAGGACTAACATCGCCGAGTCGGCGCCCGTGACCGTCAAGTGATCCTCGCTGACGACCACGCGTCCTCCCACCGCCACGGCCCGCAACCGCGCCTGGAACCGGAGCCCGCCGTCCTGCACTTGGCCGAACAGGGCGAGTTGGTCCCCGTCACGCTGCGCCGTGCGCGCGGTCGGATGCGGACTGTCCAGCTTGGCGGTGAAGCTCACGCGCCCGGGCTGACTGGCGCCGATGTGCCAGACCAAGGCCTGATCGGGGTGGCTAACGAAGGCGCGCCGCTCGAACTCGACGGTGTCCTGCCGGAAACGGACGCTGGCGATGGCCGCGTCGAGGTCCAGTGCGCGTCGATAATCGGTCACCCCCTCGAGGCCGGCGAATTGGAGGCGCAGGTCGCCAAACGGCTGATAGGCCTTTTGCCGTAGCGGGACGCTCATGAACTCCTGCATGGCCAGCGCCTCCGCCTCGCGCGGTTTACCCTCGAGGAGTAGTTGCCGGAGCTGGGGCAAAAACCGCGCGGCGCCTTCCCGGTGGT
Source organism: Verrucomicrobiota bacterium (assembly GCA_016871715.1). Classification (GTDB taxonomy): domain Bacteria; phylum Verrucomicrobiota; class Verrucomicrobiia; order Limisphaerales; family J093; genus VHCO01. The sequence continues at coordinate 33,818 of VHCO01000032.1, read as the reverse complement.
ACTCATGCGGTTGGCCGGTCCAGAGGGTGTCTTCGTTGAACTGCAGGCGTTCGGCGGCGACACCGCCGAAGACCATGGCGCCCATTCGGCCGTTGCCGATCGGCAAGGCTTCGGACCACTCGCGCGCCGCCTGGCGATACCAGAGCGTCTGGGCAGGCTCGCTCGCCGTAGCCTGCTGGGCGAGGGCGGTGAGCGTCGGCACCAGCGTGAGGATCGAGCACGTCGCAGCCAGGGAGAGTCGCTTCGGTCGTTTCATGGCTCAGGATAACTCGGGCATGGCTCGACGCTTCTCGGTTTTGGGCCCGATCGCAAGCCCGTTTTCCCAGTGCCGCAAACGCAAGTGGGTCCTTCTGCCCGAGCCTCAGCCGGGAGCGCGGAGCAACGCCTCGATCTCGCGGTAGTCGTCGACGACGTGTGTGGCCTGAGCCAGGCGTGCCGCCGGCAAGGTGTTGGTAATCGCGATGACGGTCATCCCCGTCGCACGAGCCGCAGCCACACCCGCCGCGGCGTCCTCGATCACACAACAGCGGTCGGGTGGCAGTCCGAGGCGGCGGGCGGTCTCGAGGAAGACGTCCGGAGCCGGTTTGCCGCGAGCCACGTCCTGCACGCTTACCACCACCTCGAAGAACCGGCGCAGGTCTTTCATCGCCAGCAGCTCGTCGATCACCGGGTGCATAGACCCTGAGGCCACCGCCAGTCGGTATTGCCTGCCCAGGACCTCCAACAGGTCGGGGAAGGCAGGGAAGATCGGGCGGTCGCGCCGCATGATTTCGAGGAACCGCCCCTGTTTCAGGGCCAACAACTCGTCGAGGCACTGCGCGGGTTGATGTTTCGCAATGAAATCCAGCCACAACGTCCGGTCCGATTTCCCGTAATAAGCGGCGAAATCCATGCCATGCCGGTCGCCATAGCCCATCTCGTCGAAGACCTCCCGGAACGCCTGTTCATGACGCGGTTCACTGTCCACCAGCACGCCGTCCATGTCGAAGATGACGGCGTCGAATCGCCCTGCCGGACGGGGCGGGCCGGGCTGAGGTCGAACTTGAGGCTGAGGGGCAGCCGTGCTGAGGCTCATTTGAGGTACTTGATGGCGACGAAGCCGGCGATGCCTAACGCGAGCAGGGCCCAGGCAAACCAGTCGAAGTATTTCTCGATGAGCGCGCGAATCCGCGCCCCAAACAAGAAGATCATCCCGGCGACCATGAAAAACCTGGCGGATCGTCCGACCACCGAGGCCCCCACCAACGCCCAGAAACTCACCTCGCACACCCCGGCGGCAATGGTGAAGACCTTGTAGGGAATCGGCGTGAAGGCCGCCGTGAGAATGGCGAGAAACGCGTTGCCTTGGTACAACGTGGCCACCTTGTCGAACGCCGCTTGGGAAAAGATGTACGGAATGAACAGGTCCCGCACGGCGTGCCATGCCCCGTACCCGATCGCGTAGCCGAGCATCCCTCCCAACACCGAACCGGCAGCGCAGATCGCGGCGAACCGAAACGACCGCCGCGGCGCGCCCACGCACAGCGCCAACAACAGTACATCCGGCGGCACGGGAAAAACCGAGGACTCGATGAGCGCAATGCCGAACAAGGCCCATCCCCCGCCCGGCCGCTCTGCCCAACCGACAGTCCAGGTGTACAGCCGTCGCAACCCATGCGGGCGGCGCACCAACGGTGCCGAGGCCACATCCACGCTCATGTGGCGGTGGAGCGAACCCGAAACGCGGCGAGCCGTCAAGTCGCCAGCGAGGTCGCAGCGCTAAGGCCCCGAGCGCAGTCGGAAGAACCGGGCCGCCTGATCGAGTGGAGCCAACAGTTCCGCGGTCGGTTCGGTAGCGTCCAGGGTGAAGACGGTCAGCCAACTGCCCGGGCGCAGCGTGGCCGAAGCTTCCAGCGCATACGGTTGGCCGGGGGTCAAGTTGCTCAGGCGGATGATCAGGTTCTGATCGCGCAGCGCGCCCTCGAGCTGGGGCGGTCCACCTCGAGCGGCCGTGAAGGTATCCGGCTGTTCGGGCGCAGCCTCGACGTTGCCGGCGAAGTCGCGGGCGACGCTGTAGAAGCGGTAAGTGGACCCGTTGCGGCCGGCAAAGGTGGCCCGGGTGTCCGTGGTGCTGGTCAACCAGGGCAGGAATGGGCCGCCGTTCTCGGAGACGTAGATGTCGTAGGTGAACACGCCTGAGCCAAGCTCGTCGTCGAGCCCCATCCACTCGACCGCGAAGCTGGGCGGCGATTGCTCCGGCAACGGGTAAACCGCGCTCGTTGGCGGAGCAGCATCGATGGTGTTGAGGACCACGGGGGTGTCGATGGGTTGGTTGAAGCCGTAGGTCGGGTCGAAGATGATGCGCGCCTGGTTGTGGATCTCGACGCCGGTGACGAGCTGGTCCATGGCGCGGATGACGTAGCTGACGAATCCTTCGCCGCGGTGCGTGGCGTCATTCGGCGGCAAGAACCCGGCAAACGGATCTTCCGGCAACTGGCCCGTGGCCGGGTCTACCGATTGCATAAACCAGGTCACATGCCCGGTGTCCGGATCCAACCGGACCGTGATGTGGACCGGGTTCGGATCCGAGGGTGCCGAGACCGTGGTGGTAAACTGCTGGAGGCCGGGCGGCACGGGCCACTTCTGGTTGTTAAACCCGAGTTCCTTCAGCTCGAAGGTGGACCAGTCGAGGTCCGGATCGAGTTGGTCGATGATGAGGACCTCTTGAGCGGGCGCGGCGGCGTTGGTCTTGTTCTCGAAGTAGACGGTGTAAGGCATGATCTGGCGCAGGCCGATGTAGCCCGCCGCGCCGGAGCCGGTCGGGCCGACCTTGTCGTTCGGGTCGATACTGCCCACCAACAGCGTGGCGATCGAGTCGCCGAGGCCGAACGGGACATTCTCACGCAGGAAATTGCGGACGCGCTGGCGCCAGCCGGAGGGGTCCTGCCAGGGTTTGCGGCCCAGGTTCACATTGGAAGAGTTGTGCAACTGAGGTCGTTGCTGGTGAACTTGGTTGGTCTTACCAGAGTAGGCGTCAACGATTTCCTGCCGCGCGGCGGCGAAGGCATCCGCGAGCGATTTGCAGTTGCGCAAGTGTTTCTTCAAGCGTGTGGTTAGTTCACCGCCAGACGCGTTTTCCCAGGAAACGCGGCCCCACTCACTGCCCGAGATACCCACGAACGTGCCGTTGGTGGGGGTGAGAACCCCGCCCAAGCCACCGGAATGGCAGGAGTCGTTGATGAAGTAGGTGTTGGCCGCGCCGACTTCGTTGATGGCATTCTCCATCGCGACTGGTCCCACGGTGCCGTCATTAAGGAACATGTACCCCTGCTGGACATCCTGCCAACGTCCACCGTGACCCGAGTAATAGATCACCAGGTCGTCGTCGCCATCGATCTTGTCTTTGAACTTCTTGACGGCATCGAGGACTTTTTGGCGCGTGATGGTATCGGTCTCGCTGTCCAGACTGTCGAAGAGCTCTTCGATCTGGTCTTCCGGGACGCGCAAGTCTTTCTTGAGGTACTGTTTGATGTCGGCGTGATCCTTGGCGACGCCAGGCAGGTTATTCTGCCCGGCTTTGCGGTAGTCCGAATTGCTGATCACAACAAAGTAGGTTTTGCGAATACCATCCGCCGGCTTCTTGGCAGGGGCGTGCAGCCTGACCGAATGGAGGCTAACCGCCCGATCCTGGGCCGCTTGTTCGTCGGTGATCTGGATGTCCGGCAGCGGGAAGGTCGCACCCACCGGTTCCGGTCCGAAGAGCCAGTATCCGTCGATGTTTGCGACATAGAGGTGGCCCAGGTAGTCGGCGGCCAGATCGTCCAGGTCGCGCATAAGGAGGGCATAGAAGTCGCGCAGGGAAGGCCCAAGACGCGCGGTCAACTCCTGCAAATACTGCTGCCACAACGCCGGATCCACTCCCTCGGGCGGCGGGATCGTGTTCCAACCGATCGGGCTGGCGTCGGTCAGGAGCTTCTCGCCCGGGTAGACCCCCACGCGCGCTTGGACGTTGCCGCCGGTAGGGCCGGGCTTGACTTCGAAGGCAACAGTCCGCTCCTGACCTGGGCCGAGCGTGGGCAGGAGGGATTGGTCGTTGAGGGCCAGCAAGACGAAGCTCTCAGCGTAGTTCAGCGTGCTTTCGAAGAGGCTGATCGTTTGAGCGCCGGGCACCGAGATGTGCAGCAACGGCAGCGGAACATCGACCAACCCTTTGTTGCCGTAGGTCACGTACCAGGTGCCGGAGCGGCCGAGGCGAATCACGCTCGGACCGGTGAGGTACGTGTAGAACTGGCCGGCCCCGCCCTGGATTACCTCGACCAGATTGGACCCGATGGCCGTGGCGCCCGTTTGGTCGGCCACCACATGCGCCGAACCGGCCGGGAATCCCGTGAGCTGGAAGGTGGCGAAGACGCGCCCGGAATCGACAGAGGTGACACGCTGGGCGGTCCAGCGCTGGCCGTTGGCCGCTTGCAGATGGAATTGCGTGCCCGGATCCAGGTTGGCGCCGAAGATCTCGATTGTAGCCAACCCCGCGTTGCCAACTCGGTTTGGCGTGGCTTTCTCGACCCCAAAATCGACGACCGTAGCCCGCAGCGTGAACGAGGAAGCGCCCGCGGGCAACGAGCGCGGATAAGCCAACACGTAGTACGTGTCGGTCGTCGTGTTGGCCACCAAGGCGGTGGTGTCAGGCGCTTTCCATTCCCGCTGGCGGAAATCAAACGATTGGGGTGTGGGCAGGTAGTTGCGGCCCACGTAGATTTCGGTTGCGCCTTGTCCGGAGGCCAGGTCGAACACCAGCAGGACATCTTGATTGGCTGCCGGCACGAGCTTGAACCAACGGCCATCCTCGGGGTAACCGAAGCGGCCGCCCAAACCGGGTTGGTCCACGACGATCTCCGGCAGGTCTAGGGCCACGGCGCCCAGCGACGAGTTGGCGTTATTGTCACGGTTCTGACCTTCGAAGATGTCGCCTCGACTGTTGACCTCGATTTGCCATTGATAATTCTGAATCAGCCCGCCAGGCACGAGCACCTGGGCGCCCGCCCGGTAGCTCCGGCCCCCACCCAACGTGACCGCGTGCCCGACCAGGAACTCGCCCACGAAGATGCGCCGGTTGCTGACCGGGTCGAACAAGTAAACCGCGTCGTGCCACGGACCGTTGACGACGCCCGTGCCCGCATTCACCACCAACCACTCGATGTCCGCCACTTGACCCGCGACCACATTAGCCGGCCCTCGTACCTCGCGGACCAAGAGGTCGACGTCGGACGGGGCCGCCTCGGCGAACTCGAAAGCGCCCATGTCGGGATAGGCCCCGTTGGCGGCGAGCACGCCTTTGGGCACCGAGCGCAGGTCGGTAAACCGCTCGACGTTGAGCAGGTCCCGCGGAGGCGCCACCGTGCCGTCGGCGGCGTCGATGCACGGCGAACCGAAGGTAAGCCGGAAGTTCAATCGGTCGGCATCTTTGAAGCGCGGGTCGATCGAGAGGTTGCCGTTCTGGCCTGTGCGGTCGGCCGCATTGCGGTAGTTGACCGAACCGGAGAAGGGCGGGGCCCAGATGTTGCAGTAGCGGAGGCGGACCAGGGTGCCGAAGTCGTGCTGGTAGCCGGAGAGGATGCTGTTGGCGACGATGGTGTTATCGACCGCCAGCGACCCGCCATGAGTCAGCAGGCCGATCTTGTTGTTGTACAAGCTGCAGTTGACCACCTCGACGGGCGAACCTGGATGCGCTGAGATCGCACGGTCGATCCCGACCAACACCGTGTTGGCAATGCGAACGCCGCCGCCCCACGCCAGGACGCCGTCATAGAAGGCATCGAGCAGGTAGCTGTTCTCGATGGTGAGCGTGGCGGAACCGCTGGTCTTGAACATGCCTTTTTGGCCCCAACCGCCTGCGACTGGGCCGCTACCGTAGCGCACGATGCAATGGGCAAACTCGCCCTGGCCACCGATCAAGTGGATCCAGGCCCAATCCCCCGCCGAGGGCTGGGTGCGATTGCCGTCGAGGTTGGTGTCGCCACCCACGCTGTCGTCCAAGATCGACGTAAAGGTGATGGGCTGCGGGACGGTGCCGCGCGCGATCACGCGCCCGCGGACGTTGAGTTGGCGGGCAGGATCGAACTTGATGACCGCGCCGGGTTGGATGGTGAGCGTGACCCCGGGGTTCACCTGCAAGTGATCCACCAAACGATGCAGGTGGGTGCCGTCCCAGACTTCGTCCTGAGCGATCTCACCGCCGTGAAGCGCGATGACGTAGCGCAATTCGGCGTGCTCGTTGAGGCTGACCCGCGCGGTTGCATGCGCGGAAATGCCGGGCCAATCGCCCGGCTTGGGCAGGCTGCTGCTGCCGTCGAGGTTCGAGTCGCCGCCCACGGTGTCATCGGCAATCGAGGTCAATACGATCGGTTGCGCCAAGGTGCCCAACGCTTCGAGCCCGCAGTTGCGCTCCAGCGACAAACCGGACCCGCGCGTGAACTTAACGATGGCTCCGGCCTGGATCGTGATGGTCGCATTCGACCGGACCAGGACCGAGCTCTCGGCGACGTGCACCCGCTGGTTGGACCAGGTCTCGTTCTCGGTCACGAAACCAGAATGCCACACGACCGAGTTGTTCACCGCCACCTCGCGGAGGAACTGTTTGCGGATCGAGCCGTCGGCGGCCGTGAAGGTGGTCGTCAGTTGATAGCGCCCGTCCGGCACCTCGGTCGTGACCCACCTAGGCGTGGCACCCGTGGGCGGCCCGGAGAAAATGGCCACGGTTAACGTCGGGCTGGTGGCCGTCATGGTCACGTTGGCCGCGCCGGGATCCGATTGGAGCAGCAAGGACAGATCCTCGATGTCGTGCATGAACTCGGTGCTGAAGATGGCGAGAAAGCCGTCGAGCCCTTCCACTGCGTGGATTTGGGCGGCCGTATCCGCGGCAGCGATCACATTGCTCAGGGCGATGAACTCGATGCCGGCGGGCGCGTCTTGGGCAACGAAGAACTGCAAGCTGGCCACCTCGCCCGCCGTGAGCCAAGCCTCGGCCGGCGTGTGGATCAGCACCCGGATCCAGCCGGGCCCCATTTGCCGAAAGCGCAATTCGTGAGTGCCGAGCGCCTCGCCCGGCTGCACCGCCACCTGCGAGAGACGCTCGGGGTCGTATTTGAAGTCAAACTGCAATCCGGCCACGGGTGTGTCACTGGTCAACACCACGGGCAGCGTGGCCTCAAAGCCAGGCGCGCCCACGGTCCGCCCCGCGGCCAGCAGGGTTTCCGCCCGCGCGGGGCTGAGCCCCACACTACTCACCCAGAGCAGCGTCGCCACCGCCCTGGCACTCGAGAGAATGGCTCTGGACAACTTCATACGATCCGCCGCCGGTCGGGAGACCGAGGCCCGAGGGTCAGGGGCCCGGTCGACCCGAAGGTTGGTAGTTGAGCCGCGGTCTGTTCATGCGCCGGCGCCGCCCTGGCCTAACGGGTCCACACGTGGACGGTGACCTGCACGTTCACCGGCATCGTGACCGTCACGTCTGCGGTTGCCGGGTTCTGCGTCCGGTTGTCGATGGTGGCCTCGAACGTCATCTTCGGGCCGTTATCCGGCGTGAGCACCACCAGAATGGGTACCAACGAGAAGAAGTCCTTGGCCTGCACCGTGACCACTTGGCTCGTCGGCGAATTGTACGGCAACTGCACAATGACCGGCCCGCTGCCTTCGGCGATCGCGCGGCCAGCGGCCGAGACGATGTCCAGCCGCGGCGTCGGTTGCGGGAACACCAGCATGGTCGAGCCCACCGAAGTCGTGCCCGCAGGGATGAACTCGTATTGCAGGGCTGTGCGCGTAGTGCTGTCCACACGGATGCGGCCGTGTCCTGCATACTGGTTGCCGTTGCCGCCATAGACGTTGAGCGTGCCCGTGCCCGCCACCACCGGCGCCACCAAGCGAATGGCCCCGCCGCTGCCCGCATTGGGGAAATTATGGTCGCCACTATGATCGGTGCGGCCCGCATAAGGCCCCCCGCCTAGAGCCAGAATCCGACCGGTCCGGGCCATGTCAATGCGCGTGCTCGAAGCTACCAAGACCGCCCCCCCGCCCCCACCGCCACCCCGGCCCGGATTGCCCGACGTGCCGCCGCCCCCCGAGCCGCCAATGATCGGGATGAGCAGTGGGCTGCCGTAGACGGAACCACGGTTGGTGGACGCGTTCCCGCTGGGGATCGCCGCCACCGAGCCATAGGAACCCGACCCCGCACTGGACTTGTTGTTGTAGGCGCTGTCCTGCACCCCTGGCTTGCCGCCGCCCGGCCCAAAACCATGGCCGGGCGGGACCGACGTGAACCCGGGCTTGCCGCCGTCAAAGCCCCCCGGCCCGCCCAATCCCCCGTCTGGAATGCTGGCGCTGCTGTTGGCCCCAGAGGCATCGATGGTCCCGGCGATGCTCACGTCGCCAGTCGCCAACAACACCACCGGCGTGTTGAGCGGGTTGCGGTTGAACCTCAGCGTGGCCCCCTCGGCAACGTTGATGGTGGTGCAATGGAAGATGCCGTCCGGCGGCAGATCCAAGGTCGTGTTTTGGGTGATGGCCATGGGGCCATAGGAGCCATTGCTGCCGGAGCTGAAGCCCTGCGCAGCGAGCGGTTGGGCGGCCACACCGCCCAGGAGCAACGCGAGGAGAGTCGGGTTGATGGGTTTCATGGGTCTTGGTCTTTGGTTTTTAAGTACTTAACAGCCAGCCCTACGGGCCTTCGATCTTAACCTGTAACGGCGGTCGGGCTAACGTCAGCCCGGTCGGCACTTCCCCCTCCAGTTCCGCACTCGGCAACACCACCGTCGTTGGCGGCCGAGCCAACGTTAGCCCCGTGGGCAGCTCGCCCCACGCCAACGCGCTCGGCAACACCACCGACACGGGCGGTTGCGCGAAGGTCATCCCGGTCGGCACCTCGCCGGTAATGGCCGCGCTCGGCAGCACCACGGCCACCGGTGGACGCGCCAGCGTTAGTCCGCGGAAAATGCCCACCGCCTGTGCCGCACTCGGCAACACGACCGTCACCGGCGGCGCGGCCAGCGCCAGGCCGAAGGGAACTTTGCCCGCAGCCAGAACCGCGCCTGGCCGAAGCACCGTCAGCGGCGGCAGGGCGAGCCGCATGAGGCGAGGCTGCGATTGTGGATCCAGCGGATTGCTGCCCGCGCTGAGTTCGGCCTCGTCTCCCCAACCGTCGCCGTCCGTGTCCGCCTCGTAAGGATTGGTGCCACCGGCAACCTCGCGCAGATTCGTCAGGGCGTCGTTGTCGTCATCCTCTTGCCCGTCCTCGACGCCGTTGCCGTCGCTGTCCTTGAGGGCCGGATCCAGACCGATCGCCAGTTCGATCAGATCCGGCAAGCCGTCCCGATCCGTGTCTCGCAGGGCCGGAAGGACGCGCACCCCAAGAATCGCATCCGCCAAGGCGCTAATGTCTCGGTCGTCCACGGTTCCATCGTTGTTGGCGTCGGCAAAAGGAACCAGTGCATCCGGCAGGGTCCGCAGGCCATTGAGGTGTTGCACCAGCTTGACCAAGTCCACCGCCGTGGCGAGGCCGTCACCGTCCAGATCGCCCATGCGCTGGGGCCAGGCCAGCGCGGCCGGCACCCATAACACCGCGAGGACTGTCCGCACCACCCGGTGCCACCCGCCCGAAGTGCCGCACCGCGAGGACTGGTTTTCGAGGAAGCAGAGGTGCATAGCGGAATGCAGTTTCAGTAACGCCAAGCTAGCAGTCCCGGGCTACGCAATCCGTCGCCGCGCAGAAAGCCAGCGGCTTCGCCCCACACGCCCAAGGCCGGCAACTGCAACCCGCCCTCCTGCCTTTGGCAGCCTCCTTTGCGAACGAATGCTGCGGTCGCGTTCATCATCGCCTAGGGGCAGAGAGCCAACTAACGACGGTTCTACCGCTCGGATTGTGGGTGCCCTTTTTGCCGTTGCCGCGCCCATTAGATCCACAATTGCCCCCATAAGTCAAGACCGGATTTGGCAAAATGCGCTCCCAGCTTCTAGCGGCTCGGCGATCAGATCGTAATCCGTGTGGCCCACAACGCGAACCTGGGCAAACTCGCCCAGCGGCAGCCGCCCGCGGACATACACGCGGCCATCGATGTCCGGTGCATCGGCTTCGCTGCGGGCTAGGAGGTAGGGCCCGGCAAGCCGCTGCGCTCCTGGCGCGGCCTCCCGCACTTGGCCGTGTTCGCCGACGCTCGCATCGGCGTCCGCCACCGTCCCCAACCGAGCGCGTTGCTCGACGAGCGCAGTCAGCGTCCGGCCTACCCAAGACGCCGAGCGCGCCCGGGCAATCGCGTGTTGTTCGGCCAAGGCGCGATCACGCCGCTTCTGCCGCACGCGCTCGGGCACTTGTCCCCCCATCTTTCCGGCGACGGTGCCCGCCTCCTGGGAATACGTGAAGACGCCCAACCGATCGAAGCGCGTGGCGCGGATGAAGTCCAAGAGACTCTCGAAATAGGCTTCCGTCTCACCCGGAAATCCCACGATGAACGTCGTCCGCAACGTCAAACCCGGCACGCCAGCGCGCAAACGCGCGATCAAATCCTCGAGGTACGCCCGCGTGGTCTCGCGTCGCATCCGTTCGAGCATGACCTCATGGATGTGCTGGAGCGGCAGGTCCACGTAGCGCGCCACCTTCGGGCAGGCCGCCATAGTCTCGATCAAGTCGTCCGTCCAATGCGCCGGATGCGTGTAGAGCAGTCGGATCCAGAACCGACCCGGCAGCGCCTGCAACGCTCGCAACAAGCCGCTGAGCGTCGGCGCCTCTCCAGGGAGCCCCCGGACCGCCGCCGCGAACCGCGCCGGCGAGGCCATCGGCCCGCGCGGCCCCGGGCGCAGGTCCAGGCCGTAGTAGGTCGTGTCTTGCGATATGAGGTTCAGTTCCTTGACCCCAGCCGCCAGCAACTCCCCGGCCTCGGCCACCACATCCGCCAGCGGCCGACTCCGATGGCCGCCGCGAAGCCGTGGGATGATGCAAAAACTGCACGGATGATTGCAGCCCTCGGCGATCTTCAGATAAGCCAAATGCCGCGGCGTCAACCGAAACCGCGGCGTCGCATAGTCCGGTAGGTAGGTCGGGCGAGCACGGACCTCGACCACTGGCGCCACCGCACCCGCGGGGGTCAGATGCCCTGGGTGCGCCCCGGCAGCGGCCCGCCGGTTGGCACGGGCGGCCGGCCGCGGCCGCCGCTCGCGTTGCCGGGGCGGGTTCCGCGCGGGGCTTGCGCCCTTTAACCGCGCCGCCCGACGCGCGACCGCGGCGCGCACGATGGCGCTGACCTGCGGGATCTGGTCGACACCCATGAACGCGTCCACCTCCGGCAACAGCGCCGGGAGTTCCTCACGGAACCGCTGGGTGAGGCAGCCGGCCACGACCAGGCCCTGGCCGCGGCGCTTGGCTTCGCGCAGCGCGGCGGACTCGAGAATGGCGTCCACACTCTCTTCCTGGGCTGAATCAATGAACGAACAGGTATTGACGATCACCACGTCGGCCCCGGCCGGGTCATTGGTGATCTCGATCCCGTCCTTCAGCAACGCGCCCAACATGAGTTCGCCATCGACCAGGTTCTTGGCGCAACCTAGGGAGATCAGGCCGACACGAATGACTGGGCGAGAGTGGGTCTGTGCGCTCACGGCGGCGGGAGCGTACGAGAGGACCGGCGCGGGCGCAAATGCGACCTCGCAGCCCCGGCGGCGCAGGTCGTCAGACCCAATGGGCGAACGTGACCGACCGCGCTCCACACCGCTAGGGATTCGGGGCCAGTTCGGACGTCACCGGTCTCGGTTGCACGGCTGCACAGGCGAGGGTATCCTCCTACGGTCTTCCGTTCGGGGAGGATCTCTTGACCTTAACCATGGGCCACGAAACCGCGATAGACCGATGAACCGACTCAAATCCATAGTCGTTGGGGTTGATTATTCCGATTGCGCGCGCACCGCGCTGGCGCAGGCCGTCCGCATGGCCCATTGGAACCAGGCCGCCTTGCACGTGCTGCACGTCATCGACAGCTCCGTGGTGCAAGAGTTTGCCGAGGCAACCGGTCAGTCGGTGGCGCAGGCCGGCCAACACGGCAGTCAAGTGCATTTCCTCCATGTCTTCCAGGGCCCCTGGCGCCGCTTGCGCTATCTGGCTCCCACACCTGGCACCTCGCCGGATTTCGAGAAACAGTACCGCGCCGCCCTGGAGGGGCGCCTGCGCGAGTTCGTCGGCCAAGTGGACAGCCCCGAGCCCCGCTTCGCCCTCTACGAGGCCACCAATCACGGGCATGGCATCGCCGAATTCGCCCGCCAGGTCCGCGCCGATTTGATCCTCTTGGGCACGCGCGGCCGGACCAACCTCAAGTACCTCTTGCTGGGATCGACCGTCGAGCGGCTACTGCGCGAAGTGCCCTGCTCGGTCCTGGCCGTCCGCGCCGTCGATTGAGACCGTCGGGATCTCGACGACGAAGTTCGAGGGCACGGTGAATCCGGAACTGCTTGTATTGCTGGCGATCGGTTTGCCTCTGCTGGGCAGTCCAGGGCTGGCGGTAGCAGGGCGTCGTTTAGGGCCGCGCGTTGGCTGGCTGGCGGTGGGCCTGGCCGCCGCTTCGACGCTGGCCTTGCTAGCTCTGGCGCTGACCGTGGACCTGCCGGGCCGCACCGTCGTAGGCTCCGCTTGGGTGCCGTCTCTGGGAGTGGACCTGTCCTGGTTGGTGGATGGGCTCTCGCTGTTCTTCGCGCTGACGGTCAGCGGCATGGGCCTGTTGGTCGCGCTTTATGCGGTCTATTACATGGACGATCACTACACGCAGCATGGCCGGTTCTATTGCTACTTGGCCCTGTTCATGGCCGCCATGCTCGGAACCGTCCTCGCCAACAACCTGCTGCTGCTCTTTGTCTTCTGGGAACTGACCGGCCTATCGTCCTTTCTGCTCATCGGCTTCCTCCACGCCGATCCAGAATCGCGCGTAGGCGCCCGACAGGCGCTGCTCGTGACGGGGTTGACTGGGTTGGCCCTGTTGGCGGGGGTGGTCATGGTCTACGTCGTGACCGACACGCACGACCTGGGCCGACTGTTGACCACGGGGCTCCCCTGGGCCGAGCATCGGGTGTGGCTGACGACAGCCCTGGGATTCCTGTTGCTCGGGGCCTTCGGCAAGTCCGCCCAATTCCCCTTCCATTTCTGGCTGCCCAACGCCATGGCGGCGCCGACGCCGGTGAGCGCGTACCTGCACTCGGCGACCATGGTCAAGCTCGGGGTATTCTTGACCGCGCGTTTGTTTCCCTTGTTCGCCGAGTCCGAGGTTTGGCGGCCCACGCTGACGCTGGTGGCCTTCACCACCATGACCCTGGGCGCCTTGCTCGCGTTCCTGTCGCACGACCTGAAGGCGATCTTGGCCTACTCGACCGTCAGCCAGCTCGGCTACCTCATCGGCTATTACGGGTTGGGGCCCGCGGAGGGCGTCGAGTACGACTATTTGCACATCCTGAACCATGTCTTGTACAAGGGCAGCCTCTTCATGGTCGTCGGCATCGTCGCGCACGCGGCCGGACTGCGCGACATCCGGCAATTGGGCGGGTTGCTGCGCCGTCTGCCCATCGTCGGTGTCACAGGCCTCATTGGTGCTGCCGCCTTGGCGGGCTTGCCGGGTACCACCGGGTTCCTGAGTAAGGAGGCCATGTTCAAGGAGATCTTCGAGGCCATGGCGCAGCACGGCGGGTTGGGCGCCTATGCCACCGCCTGTGTCGTCGTGACCTCCGTGGTCAAGGTGGCCTTTGCCACCCGCTTCTTCGTGAACCTGTTCCTGGGAGTCGAACCGGCCGGGTTCGCCGCGCGGTTCCATGCGCCTCCCCTCGCCATGCAGATCCCGCCCCTGATCCTGGCGGCGGCGGCGCTCCTGTTCGGCCTGGCGCCCGGGTTGCTCACCCAGCCGTTCGCGCAGCTTGCGGTGGCGGGCCTCAACCGGCCCCCGGCACACCTGGCCCTCTGGCACGGCCCGAATCGGGAACTGCTCCTGAGCGCGACGGTCGTGGCGTTGGGCTTCGCCCTGTACTACGGCGGCGAACGTACGGGCTGGCGCTGGCACGTCATTCCGCGTTGGCTGCGCTTCGATCGGTGTTTCGAGGCGGGCCTCGAAGGCCTGTTCCGCCTCGCCCGGCGCTTGACTCGAACGGTGCGTTCAGACCGACCGCTGGATTATCTGCCGATCATCCTGGGGTTCACGGTGGCGCTGGTGGGCGGGGTGGGTCTCTGGTTGGCGGCACAATGGCTGGCCGCCGGCGGGTCGTGGGCCAGTGTCCGGGCGGCGGCGCCCGTGGACGGCTTACGGTTGCTGGTGGCGAGTCTTATCGCCTTGGCAGTGATCGGGGTCGTGGTGCTACAGCGCTGGGCGACGCAACTGATTGCGCTTTCGGTGGTCGGCTTTCTGACCTGTTTCTACTTCGTCCTGTATCGCGCACCGGACCTGGCATTGACCCAGATCTTGGTCGAGGCCGTCACGTTAATTCTGATCCTGTTGCTCCTGGGCAGATTTCCGCGCTCGGCGGAGTTGGGCGAAATCCGCGAGCAAGAGCGCCTGGGCCGGCGGTTGTTCAATGTAGCTTTGGCGTTGGGGGTGGGGGCATTGACCACTGGGCTGGTGCTCGCGGTCACCGCGTATCCCCACCCGGAGCGCCTCGGCGAGACCGTGCTCACCCATACGGTCGAGTGGGCCCATGGGCGCAACGCCGTGAACACCATCCTGGTGGACTTCCGCGGCTTCGATACCTTGGGCGAAATCACCGTGCTGGTCATCGGCGCGCTGGCTGGGCTCGGGCTGCTTATGCGCCGCAAGCGAACGCGGGGTGGGCCGGCTGAGGCGAAGCTCGCCGCAGTCCCCCGCGGGGTCGGCCCGGAGGAGGAGTAAGATGATCGATCTGCAATCTTACATCTTTCGCTCGGTGGTTCGGTTGGTGTTCTTCCTGATTAACGTGTTGGCGCTTTACCTCTTGCTCAGGGGCCATCACCTGCCCGGCGGCGGGTTCATTGCCGGCTTGGCCACGGCGATCTCCCTGATCCTGCTCAGCCTGGCTCTGGGCGTGGAAGCCATGCATCGGTTGCTGCGGGTCGACCCGATGCGCGTCGGGGTGGCTGGCCTGGCCGTCGCCGTCACGACCGGCCTGGCGCCGGTCGTGGCGGGCCGCGCGTTCCTCGAACAGTTCCACGTTCAGGGTGCCAAGGTCCCGCTCCTCGGCGAACTCCACCTCGGCACTCCTCTGCTCTTCGACTTGGGCGTGTATCTGGTGGTCGTCGGCATCACCAGCAAACTGCTCTTCGCACTCAGCAAATCCACCCAGCGCCTCCCGGCACTCGTCGCCGAGGACGAAAGCCGTTATAGTGCCCCGACTGAGGAACCCATCGAGACGGCCCCACCCGGCGCGGGATCGCCAACCAACCCACCCCAGCGAAGGCCACCCCATGGCACTTGAGACGGCGGTCCTGATCGGCGTGGTGTTCGCCGGAGCGACTTACCTCCTGCTGCAACGGAGCTTCGTAAGGGTCCTCTTTGGCTTTGTGCTGCTATCCAACGCCGCCAACCTGCTGCTCCTGAGCATGTCCGGTCGGCCAGACGCCAAGGTGGCGCCGATGGTGGTCGAGGGCGCCGGCCCGTTGGCGGATCCGCTGCCGCAGGCCCTGATCCTCACGGCCATCGTCATCGGGTTTGGCGTCACCGCCTATCTGGTGCTGCTGCTCTACCGGATCTTCCTCGACCACCAGACCACCCACGCTGGCGAGCTTTACCGCGATCAGGACAAGGACGCGAGCCCATGAATTGGACCGTGGCGCCCATCTTGATCCCGCTGGTCACCGGCCTGGTCGCCCTGGCCGTCGGGCCGCCGACACGAGGTCGGCGTTGGGGCGTGGCGGTCTCGATGGTCAGCCAATTGCTGGTCGCCGCTTTCTTGTTGGTGGGGACGGCGTCGGGTCGCTGGTTTCTCCTCGGGGTCGGTCACTGGCCGGCGCGGCTGGGCATCGTTCTGGTGGTCGATCTGTTGTCGGCGATCATGTTGACGTTGTCCAGTCTGATCGGGTTGGCCGCGGTGCTCTATGGTTACGCCGAGAGCGGCGTGAGCGAGGAACATCCCTTGCGATTGCCGCTACTCCAAGCTCTGATGGCGGGCATCAACCTGTCCTTCTGCACCGGAGATCTGTTCAACCTGTTCGTGGCCTTCGAGATCATGTTGATCGCTTCGTACGGCCTATTGACCACCGAGGCGGACGATTGGGACATCAAACAGGCGTTTCCGTACGTAGCCATTAACGTGGTGGGGAGCACGCTGTTCCTCTGCGCGGCCGGCTTGGCCTATGGCTTGTTCGGCACGCTGAACTTCGCCACGATCGCCCAGCGGGCCAGCGAGATGCCCGGGGACGGCCGGGTGCTCCTGTTGGGGCTCTTGTTGGTAGTGGTCTTTGGCATTAAGGCCGGGCTGTTCCCACTCTATTACTGGCTGCCGAACAGCTACCCCACTTTGCCCAACCCGTTGGCGGCCTTGTTCGCCGGCATGCTGACCAAGGTGGGCGTCTACGTGCTGCTCCGCGCGCTGGGCACCATGCTGCCCCACGACTTGCACCTCATCCATAGCCTCTTGGCACTGCTAGCGGGGGTGACCATGATCGTGGCCGTGTTGGGCGCCATCTCGCGCAACCACATCCGCGGGATCCTGTCGTTCCACATTCTCAGCCAGATCGGTTTCATGGTCCTGGCCATCGGGTTCTTTACCCCACTGGCCTGGACCGCCTGCATCTTCTACGTCATCCATCACATCGTCGTGAAAGCGTCGTTGTTCCTCATCGGCGGGGCCGCCGCCCGGCTCAACCGGTCGGATGACCTAGACCGCATGGGGCAGCTATGGCAACAAGCCCCTTGGCTGGGCGTGCTCTTCCTGTGCCAAGCCCTCTCCCTGGCCGGGTTGCCGCCCTTAAGCGGGTTCTGGGGCAAATACGTCATCGTCTTGGTGGGTCTGGCTCATGGCCACTACGGACTGGTCGCCGCGTCCTTGGCCGCCAGTATCTTGACCCTAGTCAGCATGCTGAAAATCTGGAACGCGGCCTTTTGGGGTGGTACCGGAGCTGCGACGGTGCGGATCCAGGACCCGCACTGGCGGCGGATGACCTGGGTGGTGGCGGGGCTGACGGCCATCTCGCTCGGGATCGGCTTCGGTGCGGAGAGCGTGTTCCAGCTTGCCCGCCAGGCGGCCGAGCAGGTGTTCGACGCGACCGAGTATGCTCGCGTCGTGGCGGGGTTCCTCGGCAAGCTGCCGCCCGACTGAACCATGAACTCGTTCCTCCTGAACTTGCTCTTGGCGCTGGTCTGGTTGCTGCTCAGTGACCGCCCCTCGGCTTCGGCCCTAGCTGTAGGCTACGCCCTGGGCTTCGTCCTGATCGTCGCGTTCCGGCCGTTGCTAGGGAGCCAAGTCTACGTGCGCCGGTGCCTGGGCCTGGTGGCTTTCCTGGCGCGATTCGTGCGCGAGTTCCTTTGGGCCAACCTTAAGGTCGCCCTGCTCGTCCTCGGGCGATCCCGCGCTTCGCTCCACCCGAACTTCCTGACCTACGATGTGTCGGATCTCAAGCCCACGGAGATCCTCATCCTCTCCTACTGCATCAGCCTGACACCGGGCACCACCACCGTGCAGGTCTCCGCCGACTTCCGCACCCTCATCCTGCACGCCATCGACGCCGGCAACCCTGCCGCCATTCGCGCCGAGATCGACCGTACGCTGAAGCTGCCCTTGCTGCGTTTCACCCGATGATCGAGGTGAGCATTCAACTGGCCTTCGCCGCACTGACCGCCGCCATCGGCTTGGCCCTGATTCGCCTCGCGCGCGGCCCGACCGTGATCGACCGGATCTTGGCTTTCGACACCATCGCCGTGTGTGCCGTGGGGATGATCGTCCTCTTGTCCATTCTGTGGCGCACCACCTTTTACCTCGAGTTGATCCTCATCTTCTCCCTCCTCGGGTTCACCGGGGCGGTCGCTTACGTCTATTACCTGAGCCGAACCGACAATGGCGATCCCACGTCTGAGGAGGCTCCCTCTCCCAACCACAGGCCTGACCGTGACTGAAGTCTTGACCTCCGTGCTGATCTTGACCGGCGCGGCCTTTATCCTGACCGGGGCCATCGGCGTGGTGCGTTTGCCCGATTTGCTCTGCCGTTCCCACGCGGTGGGCAAGGCGTTGACCCTGGGCATCTTCCTCCTCCTCCTCGGGTTGTGGGCGCAACTGACCGATCCGCAAGTGGGGTTCAGAATCCTGCTCGCCATCCTCTTCCAGATCCTCACCATCCCCGTCGCCAGCCATCTCATCAGTCAACTGGCTTTCCAGAAGAATACTCCGCGCTGGCGCCAACGGCCCATGGACGACCACCGCACCCCCGCTTCCACGGAGCCTGCGTCCCCAGCGCTCGCCCCCGAGCCATGACCTGAACCGGCCGCTAGTTGCCCGGCGGCGGGAGCGGTGGCAAAGGCAAGGTCTCGCCACTGCGCTGCCCCGCCGGTTGATAGAGGCCAGGCCCCAGGCCGGCGAGAGGATCGCGCGTTTGGCGCTCGCGCCAGGCCCCCACGCCCCAGATCCCCACCAACAACAGCAGGCCAACCCCCAAGACCGGCAACACCAGGCGCCAACGCACTCGCGAGAGCTGCAAGGTGACCCAGTCCAGCGGACCCGGCGGTGGCCCGCTCAGGCTCGGCGGTTCGCGAAACTTCTCCGTCGCCGCCAACTCCGCTTCCAAGGTCTTGACCGCCTCCACCACGTCCAACCGCAACAGACTCGCCAGCGTCCGCACAAACCCGCGAATATAGACCGGCGCCACGAACACGTCGTAGTTGCCTTCCTCGAGCGCGCGCACGTGGTCGGTGCGGATCTTGGTCGTGTCCGCCACTTGATGAATCGACCAGCCGCGCGCCTCGCGCGCCCGCCGGAGTTGTTCGCCGAGAGGGACCATAGCCGCCCGGTAGGTAGTGTGCAGGTTGTCGACCGCCGTTTACACGTAACGCTGCCCCTGACCATCGGCCCCTTCGCCATCGAGGTCAATGAGGATGTCGCGGGGTTCCGCCCCCTTGCTGGGGCCCACCAAACCCCGGTTCTCGAGCTCGTCCATGATGCGCGCCGCCCGGGTATAACCCAGGCGCAACCGGCGTTGCAGCAGCGAGACGCTCGCTTTCTGTTCGCTGCGGATGACCTCGATGCACTGTTCGATCAGCTCTTCGTCTTCGTCGATCCCTTCCTCTTCGTCCCCGCCGCCAACCAATCGAGCCAGTTGCTGGTGAATCTCCATCTCGTAGCTCGGTTTGCCCTGCCGCATGATGAAGTCCACCACACTCTGAATCTCTTGGTCGGTGACCAGGGCCCCCTGGGCCCGGATCAGTTTGGCCGAGCCCGGCGGCAGATACAGCATGTCCCCCTTGCCGAGGAGCTTGTCGGCCCCCATGGCGTCCAGAATGGTCCGCGAGTCCACCTTCGCCGCCACCTGAAACGCAATCCGGCACGGGATGTTCGCCTTGATCACACCCGTGATGACGTCCACGCTCGGCCGTTGCGTGGCCACAATGCAATGAATGCCCGCCGCCCGCGCCATCTGCGTGATCCGGGCAATCGCCATCTCGACATCCGCCGGCGTCACCAACATCAAGTCCGCTAACTCGTCGATGATCACCACGATGTAGCTGAGCTTGTCCGGTATCACCATGTCCTCGTCCCGCGGCACCACAATCTCCTCGTCCACCTCGACCGCGAATCCCTCCAAGCCCGCCTCGATCTTCTCCTTCTGGCTGGTCAACAGCAACTCGAGCTCGCGCGGCGGAAGCGGCTTGTTCTTCGGACGCTCGTTGAAGGAGCGAATATTGCGCACCCCCACCCGCGCAAAGATCTGGTAACGCTTCTCCATCTCGCTCACCACCCAGCGCAACGCCAAGAGCACTTTCCGCGGATCCGTCACCACCGGCACCACCAAGTGCGGCAACGCATTGTACTGCTGCAACTCGACCACCTTCGGGTCGATCATCACGAACCGCAGCAGGTCCGGCGGAAACCGGTACAACAACGACGCCACAATCGCATTGATGCAAACCGACTTGCCCGAACCGGTGCTCCCCGCAATCAACAGGTGCGGCATCTCCGCCAGATCCACCACGATCGGGTGGCCATACACGTCTTTCCCCAACGCCAACGGAATCCGCCCCTTCGACTGCCGCCATTCCTCCGACTCGAGCAACTCCCGCAGAATCACCTTCGACTTCACCACGTTCGGCACCTCCACCCCCACCGAACTCTTCCCCGGCACCGGCGCCAGAATGTGGATCCGCTCCGCCTTGAGCGCCGCCGCGATGTTGTTGGTCAGCCCCGTGATGCGCTCCAGCTTCACCCCCGGCGCCGGGTGCAGCTCGTAGCGCGTGATCGTCGGACCTTTGGTGATGTCCCCCAGCGAAACCTCGATGTCGAACTGCGCCAGCGTCTGCTGCATCAAGCGCGCGTTCGCCATCAGCTCTTCCTTCGATTCCGTAGGCTTAAACGTCAAATCCGGCAAGTTCAACAGCTCGAGCGACGGCAATTCGTAATTCCCAATCTGGGGCGGCGCCGCCACCGCGATCGGTTTGGGCTTGCGCGGCGCCGGCTTGGGCCTCGGGGGCGCAGGCGGCGGCGCGCCCACCGCCCCTTCCCCCCCACCGGCCACCTCCTCGCCCGCTGCGATCTCCTCGCCCTTCAGCCCTGGCCCCACCGGCGCGGAAGACGAGTCCGAAACCTCCGCGGCCGTCGCCGCGACAATCTCCCGCGCCGAGATGACCTCGCCCACCCCAATCGCCGGGTCTTCCGGTCCCTCCGTCGGCGCAGCCGCTTTGCCGGCAGCGACCTTGCCTGAACCGGCCGGCCCGACCTGCGGCACACTCAGGTCGCGCACCGTCGGCTCGGGCACCGGCCGCAGGTCAGCGCCCAAACCACTGCGCTCGCCCTCGCGCGTGACCGTCTCGGTGGGGCGCGCCGATCCGCTCTTGCGATGGGCCCGGTCCACTTCGCTTTGCAGCCGCCTGGCCTCCCGCTCCAAATCGCGCGCCCGCCGGTCCATGGCCTTCTCGTCACCCAACCACGGCGCCTCGGATCGAGCCGCAGCCCCCCGCCTCGCCAGCACGCCTCGGACCCAGTCTCCCAAGTGGAAATTGGTCAGGCCATAGAGGCTGATCAGGTAGAGCGTGGCGAAAATGATCCCAGCCCCCACGTCGCCAAACCAATCGAACACGTGTCGGTTCAACCGTAAACCCACCACGCCGCCCGCACTGGGCGCACTCATTTCCAACGTGAGTTGTTCGATGTAGCCCGCCCCCGACCCCGGCCGCTGGCGGGCCAGTTGCTCGAGGGCCTGCGGGTCGGTCGCCAGGTCCAGCGCCGCGGTGCACGTCAACGTCAACACCAACGCCCAAGGCCAGCGCCGACGCAGGTAAGACATCGTCGTGAATACATAGGCGAAGCCAAACCCTAACAAAAGCACGGGAAACAAATAAGCCGCGGCCCCGCAGACGAAAAACAGTCCGTTGGCCGCGCTCGCCCCGAAACGCCCAATCCAATTGTGCGCGGGTTGGTTCGGGGGCTCGCGGTTGGCCGGCAGATCGTACTTGTCGAAAGAGAACAGAGCGGCAAACAACAACATCGCCGCGCTGACCAAGAGAATGCCCAAAATGTCATTCCCGCCGCGACTGACCTGCCGGCCGCCCTGATCCTTCCGAGCCATGAGCCCAATCTAAAATGCCCGCCCCCGTCTTCAAAGCGCAAATTGGCCAACCCTCGCCGCCTGACCGCCTCGCCCCAGGCCGCCACCCGGTAGTGCTTGAATCGACGCGCTGCTTTGCTAGGTTGCCGAGCCGTATGGCCAACGACGCATTCGGCAGACTCCGCAAGCTCCAGGCCGAGGCGCAGGCCGCCTTCGACGAAACCAGCCTCGGCCGGCGTGCCGAACACCAGATCTCCGGCCTCCAACGCTGCTTGTACTTTGGCCTGTTGGTGGGCCGGAGTTTCGTCCGCAACCGCTGCCCCTTGCGCGCCTCCGGCCTGGCCTACGGCAGCCTGCTCGCCATGGTCCCCATGTTGGCCGTTGTCATCAGCGTCTCTGCCAGCCTCCTCCAGCGCCAAGGCGAAGAACCCATCCAACGCTTCATCGATACCCTCGTCGAGCGTCTGACCCCCGAGGCCGGCCCCGAGTTCGCCGGACCACCCCCGCCGCCAGGATGGGTCCCCTCCGCATCCACAACCGGACCCCGCCCGGGCCCAACCCCCGACCGCCTCGAACCACCCGACGCCGCGGCAGTGGCGCCCTCCGACGCCGCCCCCAGTCCGCTGTTCGATCCAGTCGAGTACGCCAAGACCCGCCGCGAAATCGCCCTCCAAATCAAGGAGTTCGTCGGCAACATCCGCAGCGGCACCCTCGGCGCCACCGGCATGGTCGCCCTGCTCTTCGTCGCAATCGCCATGCTCACCCGCATCGAGGACACCTTCAACGACATCTGGGGCGTCACCAGGGGCCGAACCTGGTTCGCCCGCATCGTGCAGTACTGGGGCGCGATCACCCTCGGCCCCATCCTCCTGGCGGTCACGTTCACGCTGACCAGCGGACCCTACCTCGAGGCCACCCGCAACTTCCTCGCTAGCCTCGGGCCGGCCGGCGCTTGGGCCCTCAAGATGAGCCTGGCCGTCCTCCCCTACGTCATCTGGAGCCTCGCCTTCAGCCTTTTCTACCAACTGATGCCCCACACCAAAGTCCGCTGGAGCGCCGCCCTGGTGGGCGGTCTCTGCGGCGGTTGCCTCTGGCAGTTGAACAGCCAGTTCAGCGTCCTCTACATCTCCCGCGTCGTCACCAACAGCCAGATCTATGGCAGCCTGGCCATGATCCCCGTCTTCATGATCGGGCTCTACTTCGCTTGGCTCATTCTCCTCTTCGGCGCCCAAGTCTCCTACGCCTTCCAGAACCGGCGCAGCTACCTCGAAGACAAACAGGCCGAGGCCGCGCACCAGCGGAGTCGCGAGTTCGCCGCGCTGCGGTTGATGACTCGCATCGCCTGGCGCTTTCACCGCGGCGAAAGGCCCCCGACCCTCTCCGAACTGAGCGACCTCGTCGGGGTCCCGGGCCGCTTGGCCAGCCAAGCCCTCCATACCCTCGTGGATATGAACCTCATCGCCGAAGTCGCCAACGGCGACACCGCCTACATCCCCTCCCGTCCACTCCACCAAATCACCGCTCACCACGTCCTCCAAGCCCTCCGCACCGGCCAAGGCATGACCTTGCTGACCCGTGATGACCAGGCCCGCACCCTCATCCAAAGCGAATTCGACCGTATCCTCGAGGCTGAACGGCAGGCCGCCGAAACGGTTACCCTGCAGGATCTTGTGAATCGATTGTCCGCTGCCGAACCCGCCCCGCCTACGCCTGACGCCGCCGCAGCAGCGACTGGCCCTGCCCAACCCCGCCCCGCTCCCGCTCCCCAGCCTAGTCCCCAACCCAAGCGCTGACACTCGCTCTCGCTAGCACTCTCTCTGACACTCTCTGACACTGGCCCTGGCCCTGGCTTTCTGCCTTTCTGTTCTCTTGTTCTGCCGCTCGTATTCGCGTAACTCGATCAGGCTCAGTCTCCTCCGTACCGAATGATTCGCCAGGTTTGAAGTAATTGACAGAAAGTTGTGCATCCGAGTCATGTTGCCAGGTGAGTAGTAATTGACACATGCACGGAGCTCAGACAGACGCATCGGCAAGGCGGCAAGGCGGCAAGCAAGGCTACCGCCGACCGGCCGACCTCAAGCCGCCGATCTCCCGATGTCCGCCAGGGAATATTGGCCGTTGACACCCCTGCGCCGCGCCCACTAGTGTTCACGCCCTGACTCGAGGCCCGCCGCGGCATTCCGCACGGTGAGGACCGCGGGCGGTTTTAGAGAGGAAGTGAAACTGGATTGACGGAAATACGACTTAAGAAAGGCGAGTCGGTCGAGAAGGCCCTGCGCCGCCTGAAGAAGCGGGTAGACCGCGAGGGCACGCTGAAGGAAGTGCGCAATCATCGGCATTACGAGAAGCCGAGCGAGCGGCGTCGCCGCAAGATGAAGGTCGCGCGGTTCTCGGCCATGTTGAGCGCGCGCTACGCGGACATGTAATCCCCTGGTTATCCGACTCATTGCGTTTGGTCCAGCCGAGTGTCGTTGCCTGCAGCAAGGTCACTCGGCTTTCTTATGTACGCGCTTTCGACTTGTTGGAATTCGAGCCGGCACATCGACGGTCGCGCCATGCTGCAAGAGATCCGCGACCTGGGCTTCGAGTACGCGGAGCTGAGTCATGCCATCCGCCTGAGCCTTGTGCCTGGGATTCTCGAGGCCGTTGAGGCCCGGGAGATCCAGATCTCGACACTGCACAACTTTTGTCCCTTGCCCATCGGCATCACGCACGCGGCGCCGAACATTTTCAAGTTCACGTCCAGCGACGCGCGGGAGCGCGACAATGCGTTTCGTCATTCGCTGAAGACGCTGGAGTTGGCCGAGCGCCTGGGGGCCCGCTTGGTGGTGCTCCACCTGGGGGCGATCGAGATGAAGGAGTATACCGACCGGCTGGAAGGGCTAGTCGCAGCGGGTTTGCGCGAGACGCCCAAGTACCAACGGCTGTGCCAGGAAGCGGAAGAGCGGCGCGAGGCGAAGAAGGACAAACACGTGCAGGCGGCCTATGAGATCCTCCGGCGCCTGGAGGACGCGGCTGGCGCCCGCGGCCTGTGGCTTGGCATCGAGAACCGCGAGGCCGTCGAGGAGATCCCGTTCGAGGCCGACTTTCCGTTTCTCTTTCGGGAGTTCGCCGGGCCGGTCGTCCGCTACTGGCACGACACCGGCCACGCTCAAATCAAGGAGAACCTGGGATTCATCCAACACACCATGCACCTGGAATCGCTGGCCCATGAACTGGCTGGCTTCCACGTGCACGACGTCGCCTTCCCCGGCTCCGACCATCTGCCGCCCGGCAAGGGCATGATCGACTTTGCGGCGTTGCAGCCGTACGTGAAGCCCGAGCACATGAAAGTCTTCGAGTTTCATCCTTCGCTGACGGTCGAGGAGCTCCAGGCGGGCGTCGCCCACCTCAAGTCCATCTGGGGCGAGGAGTGAACCGGGGGCGACCCATCAAGCGCGGGGTTTGGCGAGTCGGCTTATGTGCGGTGCTGCTGGGGTGGGTGCTGCATTCGATCTTCATGGGGGAAGGGCGGCAGAGTTGGAGTCGCCACGGCGGGGATTGGCAACGCCTCGAACGGACGGAACAGTGGCGCATCGCCTGGTCCCTCGGCCCGCAGGAATTGTGGCGAATCCTCTGCCTGGTCCGGCCCGCCGACGGCCTGTTGTCGCTGGGGTTCATGGGTCTGACGATCGGGCTTGGGACGTTGCGTTGGCGCATGGTTTCGCGTGTGCAAGGCATTGACTTGTCGTTGTCGCGGGCTGCGGAGATCTCGCTGGTCGCTCACTTCTTCAACTCGTTCCTGCTCGGCTCGACGGGCGGGGACTTGATCAAGGCCTACTACGCCGCGCGGGAAACGCATCATCTCAAGACCGAGGCCGTGGTGACGGTCGTTGTGGACCGGCTGATCGGCCTGGTGAGCATGCTGGGCTTCGCGGCTCTGATGATGGTGCCCAACCTGGCTTTACTGGCAGCGCATCGGCGCCTGGCTGGCCTGTCTGGGATCATTCTGGCGATGTTGCTGGGGGCACTGGGCGTGGCGGGCTTATCGTTTTGGGGCGGATTATCTCGGCATTGGCCGCGCGCGCGGAACTGGCTGCGCCGACTGCCGCAAGGGCTGTTGCTTGAACGGGCGCTGGACGCTTGCCGCCGGTTCGGTCATGCCCCCCGGTTTCTGGTGTCGAGCCTTGCCCTGTCGATGCTCCTGAACGCGATGTGCGTCCTCCAAATCTGGGCGCTGACGCGTGGCCTCCAGCTCGACATCGACCCGGTCGCTCTGTTGGTGATCGTGCCGGTCGTGATTTGTCTGGCGGCGGTGCCCATCACCCCCAGCGGCCTGGGCGTCCGCGAGAATCTCTACGTCTGGATGCTGGCCGTGCCGGAGATCGACGTGCCCGCTGCGGAGGCGTTGTCCTTGTCGTTGCTGGCCTACGCGGGGAGCTTGGTATGGAGCTTGGTGGGCGGGTGCGTGTACTTGCGTTACCGGGACCGCCACCACCTTGCCGAGGTCACCGGCGCGGCGGACTCCGACGCGGCCTAGGGGTGGCGTTCTGCGCGGGCCATGACCTCCGACTCGACCGACTCGCGCCAGGCGCAGGCCGCCGCCATCGTGCGTCGCCTACAAGCAGCCGGTCATGCGGCCTTCTGGGTCGGCGGCTGCGTGCGCGACCGGCTGCTCGGCCGCGAGCCGGAGGATTACGACATTGCCACCTCCGCTCGGCCTGAGGAGGTGGAAAGCCTCTTCGCCCACACGGTCCCCGTGGGACGCCAGTTCGGCGTGGTCCTGGTGATCGCGGAGGGCTGCTCGATTCAGGTGGCGACGTTCCGCCAGGAGGCCGACTACGCGGATGGCCGGCGACCCACCACGGTCGTCTTCAGCGACGCGCGCACGGATGCGGCCCGGCGCGACTTCACCATCAACGGATTGTTCTACGATCCCGTAACGGGCCAACTGCATGACTGGGTGGGGGGCCTGGGCGATTTGAATGCCCGCATCATCCGGACCATCGGTCGCCCGGAGGAGCGGCTCACGGAAGATCGCCTACGGATCCTGCGCGCCGTGCGGTTTGCCGCGCAGCTCGGGTTCGCGTTCGAGTCAGCCACCTTCGCCGCGGTGCGTCAGCTCGCCCCGAGTATCCAACGGATGAGCGCCGAGCGGGTTCGGGACGAGCTCTTGAAGCTGTTCCGGCCTCCCCACGCCGCGCGCGGTTTGGACCTGCTCCGTTCCAGTGGCCTGCTCACCCACGTGCTACCCGAGGTCGCCTCCGGCATCGGGTGCGCCCAGCCCAGCCAATACCATCCCGAGGGGGACGTCTATGAGCACGTGCGGCTGGTGCTCGAGCACTTGCCCGCCGATGCGTCGGTCGCCTTGACGTGGGCGGCGTTGTTGCACGACATCGGCAAGCCTCCCACCGCCACGCCCGCCCCCAGCACCGGCACGCCGCGGTTTCCAGACCATGACCGGGTCGGTGCCGATCTGGCGGCGGTACGACTCGAGCGCCTTCGCTTTCCCAAGCGGCTGAGCGAAGAGATCGTCGCCGCGGTTCGCCACCACATGCAGTTCAAAGACGTGCTGCGCATGCGCAAGTCGACCCTGCGCCGGCTCCTGCTGCGTCCCACCTTTCCACTCGAATTGGCGTTGCACCGGCTCGATTGCCTCGGCAGTCATGGCCGACTCGACCACTACGAGTTCCTGCGGCAGCAAGCGGCCGAGCTGGCGCGCCCACCGGACGTCCGGCCGCCCCTGATCCGGGGTCAGGATTTGCTAGCACTGGGGATGGCCCCGGGACCAGCGCTGGGCGCGCTGCTGGCCGAAGTGCGCGAAAAGCAGCTCCTGGACGAGCTGTGCACACGCGCCGAGGCGTTAGCCTGGGTCACCGAGCGCCTGGCCACCCCCCGCCCGCGTTCGTCCGCAACCGATGCGTGATCAATCGCCCTCGCGGTAGCCGCGGGCGAGCATCGCGTGGTGCACCTGCTCCGCGCGCTCGTAAGCCCGGATGAACAGCACCCCCAACAGGCGGGTCAACACGGCGAACCTCTGCCGGCGCGAGTCGTCGATCGCGCGAGCTCGGCGGGCCAACTGCAGCCGATCCCACTCCTCCCCGAGCACGCCCGAGTAGCGGCCCCAGAAGGAAAGCGTTTCAGTCCAGAGCCGCGGCACACGCAAATGCCGCAAACCGGCCAGCAGGCCTTGCAGCCCGAGCGAATGAACGACCAGGCTCACGGTCCACAGACACAAGCTGGACTTGAGAAACAGGTTTGCCGTGCGCAAACCCCAACCGGGTTGCCCCCACAAGCCGAGGGACATCAACGCCGCCAGAAACCACAGCACCGCCCACCGGCGCAACAGGGCACGGAAACCCACCCGCAGGTGCAGGGTCAGCGCCACGAGCAATCCGACCGAGACGGCGTGCCAGCCCCATCGCTGGGGCGGCCACAACGCGATGAGGAACACCCAGGCCAACCCCAGCAAGATCCGCACGGCCGCCAACCTCGGCTCGACAGCCAGGCTCGGCTCGGCAACCCACGCCGCGGCTGGAGTCGGCCGGCTCACTCCATTCTCGCCGGGGAGCGTTCCCGCCGCAGCCAACGCACCAGCGCACGCCCAACCAGCCACGAGACGCCAAACACCAGCAGCAATCCCAACAGTCCGGACACGCCCGCCGCGACCGCCGGCGAATCGATCCCGGGAATGCTGTAGTCGGCTAAGGGTGCCGGCAAGTACGCCGTCGTCCGCTCGGCAAACCCGAAACGTTCCGCCACCCGCTCCAAACCGTCCGGCCAACTAGACGCCCAGGGCGCCAGCAGCAACGCCACACCGACGCTGCCGGCCAAGCCGTAACCCACAACGGCCCCATGGGTCAACGGCGCCCGCGGGGCGCCCGCCGGTTCGTAGAACAAATCCGGCCGCACCTTCACGATGAACGAGAGCACGGCGACCGTGATTGCGGCTTCGCCGAGGCCAATCACCGCATGGGCCAACGTCATGGCCGGCACCACGATCGCCAGCGGGGCCGTCGCCGAGGCCGCCAGTTCCAGACCACAGAGAGCCGCCGCCAAGACGACCGAAAACCAGGCTGCCACTCCCGTGCTGAACATCAACCCCCTGTGCCCCGGCCACAGACGCCGCAAGCCGCGATAGGTCAGGTAACCACCCCACACCCCAACCAAGCCCAAGTTGAACACGTTCGCCCCCAAAGCCGTGACCCCGCCGTCCTGAAAGAGCACACACTGCACGACCAGCACGGTCGCCATAGCAGCCGCCGACGCCGCCGGCCCGAGCAGCACCGCAGCCAGCACCCCCCCCAACAAATGCCCCGAGGTCCCTCCCGCGACCGGGAAATTCACCATCTGACCCGCGAACACGAACGCGGACATCACCCCCACCAACGGAATGGTGCGGTCATTCCACACCGCCGCGGTCTGGCGTGCCGCCCAAGTCAATCCCGCCCCCGCCAGACAATACGTGGCGACACAGGTCTTTGCGTCTAGGAACCCGTCCGGAATGTGCACGGCAGGAATGATGGCGCGAGCCAGAACTCGCCGCAAGCTCCGAGCGACACGCCCCTTGCCCTCCCCCACTTCGACCCAGGCCTCGGATCCTGAACCAGCGACGTCCGCCTGCGCTCCCGCCTTCCGGGCCTACTCTTGCGGCAGCAGGCGCAGATCGACGAACTCGCCGTGCCGCAACCGCAGGCCCGCAGGCCGACTGACCGCCAAGGGAAGCCCCACCGCCAAGGCCCGGTTGGCCCGATCGAGACCGAGGCTATCCAGGCCCGAGGCTCGGTTCCCAACCTGAGAGAGCAACGTGGGCATGATCAATTCCATGTGCTCCCCCACATGCGTGATCGTGGCTCGGGCGCTTTCCCGCCGCGGGCCACGCGACCGCACCTCGACCGCCATGCCGACCGTCGGCTCGACTTGGACCGGGGGCAGGATGTACCCGATAATCCGGTCGCTCCCGGCCACAATCGTCAGAATCGGCTCGCCAGCTCCCACGTTCTCGCCCGAGCGCCGGTAAATCATGCTCACCGTGCCTTCGATCGGCGAGTTCAGGGTGACCGGGCGCAACTGCGCCTCGGCCAGCTTGACCTTCTGTTCCTGCAAGGCGATGGCCGCCCTCAGCGTGTCCGGGTCCCGCTCGACCGAGTCCGCGCTGGCCAACCGGAACCGGGCCAGGCCACTCTCGGTCTGACCGACGAGCCGGCTACGTTCGGCGATCTCGGCCTGGAGGGCTTGCTGGTTGCGCAAGGCGAGGTCGTATTCGGCTTGGGAGGCGATGTTAGTAAAACCCTCGCCCCGATACAACTTGTTGACGCGCTCGAGCTCGGCCTCGGCGTATTGCAGGTGGATTTTGCTGGTGGCCAACTGGACGCGCTCCGTGAGCAGATCGAGCCTGAGCCGCTCGAAATCCAGTTGGTTGCGTTCCTTATTGAGCACCGGATCGGTCCCCGCCCGCAGCAGTTCGACCTCGGCCTGGATGACCGCCAAGGTCGCTTGCAGGACCGCCGGGTCCGTCGTAATCACTTGCGCAACCGGGTCGCCGGCTCGGACCTGGCTGAACTGCCCCACATCCAGGCGTGCCAGCCGACCCGCTTGGGTACTGGACACATTGGCGCGGATGGCCTCGACCTCGCCGATCAAGGTGGGCGGCATCACGTCTTGCAGCCAGATCCGAACCACAACCGTGACCACCACGGCGAAGACCACCAGCGGCAGAAATGTGTGCCGGAACTCGCGCCAGCGTCGGGACAGCGGAATGGGGATGGGCGGAAGTCGTTCCATCAGCTAAATCTCGGATTCGTCCTGGGCCGGGACGCTGCTGTAGCGCTCGACCCCGGCCGTGGCGTCCAGCTCTTTGAGCAAGTCGTCCAGCCGCGCTGGGTCCCGCAACAACACGCGGTACGAGAGGTCAACCCCCCCCGCCGCGTTCGAGCGCTGGCTCGTGCAGTGGGCCCGGCGGCTGTGCCGGTCCAATAAGGTCCGGACCTGCGCCAACTCGCCCGTTGGCCGCGCCCAGCTCAGGTTGAGGATGATGTCGTACCGGTGCCGGCTGCCGAAGCCCGTGAACCAGAGGTAGACCATGATCAGCACGATCAGGAGGCAGACGACGACCGCGACCGGGAAGCGCTGGGTGCCACACGCCATCCCCATGACCAGGCCGCAGAGAACGTAGGTCGTGTCGAGCGTGTCCCGCAGAATGTTGCGGAAACGCACGATGGCGAAGACGGCCATCATGCCAAAGGCAGTGATCAAGTTGTTGGCCAGCACCATCATGACGCCGGCGGTGAGCACCGGCAGAACGACCAGCGAACTGACGAACGAACGCGAGTACGACAAACCGCTGTGGGTCAGCATATAGACCCACGCAATCATCTGGCCGCAGACAAAGGCCAGCAACAACGCCAGCAAGAGCACCGGCACGTTCACCGGCACCGCGGCATAATCTCCCCGAAACAGCCAGTCCGTCATACGGTGGTCAACTCACCACGTTTACCCCATCACCGCCCGCTTTGTCCACGCCATATTCGACCGCCGGCCGCGCGCCGGCGCCACATCGCTGGCATCGTTCAGCCCCGCATAGAATACCTCTTCGCCAATCTCCGCCACCCCATCCGCGTACTTCGCCGCCGAGGTTCGCGTCAGCCCGAAGACCCGCACCAACTCGCTAAACCAATTCGGAAATCGCCCCGTAAACTTGAGTTCGAGAATCACGTCCGCCCCGAAGGGACTGGCCGGATGAGCCAACACCACCCCGAGTGAGGGCTCGAACTGCGGCTGGACGCGCACCTGACGGTCCATCGTCACGCGCACCGAGTTGTCCTGCTCGCTCACCCAGGCCTCACGCCGATAACACACATGGGCCACCGGCCGCGCGTGGATGGTCAACACCAACTCGATGAACCGCTCCAGCGCCGCCAAGTGGTTCGGCTGCCGCGAAAACAAGCAATCTAATCCGGGGACAAATCCCGCAACCAAATCCGCCACCGCCCATCGGTGGACACCCGCACGCTGCTTGAGAATCGCATCGTTGACCCGGCGCTTGATCTCGAAAAAGACCGGCGAGTCCGGTTGGTCATCGTAGTAGCGGATGCGCAGCTTGTACCGGTTCTTGTCGCCGTTGATCGTGTCCCAGTACGTCTTCAGACGGGGCGAGTCGAGGTACAGACTATGGATCGCGTAGGCCAGATCTGGCTGGGCCAACCCGTACTCGTCGATGCTCAGGTACGCCCGGACAAACTCGCGCACCGCGAGGGCGGTCTCTTCGCTGATGATGTACTTCAGCTCGAGCCGCTGCAGTTGGAGCCGATCGACACCCATCGTTCAAACCACTTTAAAAGCTTGTCATCAACCACTTACACAAGAAAACTGCCCGAGAACACCCGGCTCTTGCTCAGGCGCACCCGCGCCAAATGCCCTGACGTCCGCTCAGACCAGGTCCCGGCACCTCGCCACCGTCTCTCTCTGGCATGTGCGGTCGCATGCCCCATCGGCACCTGAATTCCAGCAGCCATCACTTCCCTTCCTTCGCTTCGCCTGGCGTCAGCACTCACCGTCAGACTGTGTCACAATGACACCTTCACTGCCCCCTGGCGCTGACCCCTGCTGCGGCCGCCCACACAGCACAAACCCAAACCCGCACCCGAGCGCCACCAACTTCAACGGCCCATGTGAACACCGCCACACGCCCTTTAAAAGCACAATCGATACCATCCTCCGCTCTGAATTCGGACTTCTAAGGTACCCCAATCCTTAGCGAGGTGCTTGAGGGCTGCCATCGCGGGTGAAACCCGGTAGGCTCCCTGTCGGGCGCGGATCGTCAGATCCGCTTGGTGGGCGTGATCGTCCGCGCTCCACCTCCCTGAGGGTTCGGGAGGGAATGGCCGATGAACAACAGAACCCCACGGTCAGGGTTGCGACAAAGCGACAAAGCGGCTTGCATTCGCGAGACTGATCTTCATGCTGGTTGGCCAAGGCGAGCAACTACTGCGCCTGGAAGCACAAACCGCGACACGAACGCACACCCATACCTTATGAACATGAGCACCTGGATCCCCTCTGCGGCTCGACACGGCTTGGCAGTGGCCGCCCTGGCCTGCGGCGCGAGCTCTTTCGCCCTCTGGGCACAACCCGCCATCCCCGCCGAGTACCACACCGGTGGGTTCGCCATGGGCTGCCAGGCATACACCTTCAACCGCTTCACCGTTTTCGAGGCGATCGAGAAAACGGCTCAAGCGGGTGGCAAAGTGATCGAGTTCTATCCAGGCCAGAAGCTCAGCAAAGAGCAACCGACGGTGACCTGGGACCACAACGCCAGTGGCGAGACGGTCGCAGCCGTGCAAGCCAAGCTGGCGCAGCACAGGGTCAAAGCGGTGAACTACGGGGTGGTCAGCATTCCCGTCGACGAGGCCAGCGCCCGCAAGGTTTTCGCCTTTGCGAAGAAGTTGGGGATCCGGGCGATCACCACCGAGTCGACCGACGCCATCGACACCATCGAGAAGTTGGTCAAGGAGTACGACGTGGCAGTGGCGTACCACAATCATCCGCGCCAACCGAAGAATCCCAACTACCGCGTCTGGGACCCCCACTACATCATGGCGCTGGTCGAAGGGCGCGATGCGCGCATCGGGGCCTGCGCCGACACGGGCCATTGGTGCACGTCAGGCCTCAACCCGGTCTACTGCCTTCAGGTCCTCAAAGGGCGCATCGTGAGCGCGCACCTCAAAGACAAGAACGCGTACGGCCGGGGTCACGATGTACCCTTCGGCGAAGGCGTGGCCGACATCAAGGCCTGCCTGGACGAACTCAAGGCCCAAGGCTTCACGGGCAACATCTCGATCGAGTACGAGCGCAACTGGGAGAACAACGTCCCCGAGGTCACCCAGTGCATCGACTTCGTCCGAAAGTACGGCAGCCCAACTCGTTGAGGCTCACCCCGCTGGGCTGCCAATCCACGGTAGGGCACGCAGTCCGCTGCGCCGGACGATGACCGTCCCCGTTGGCCGTCCTCGGCGGCGTGCTGGGACAGCCCGCCCTACCTTCCGGTCATCCGCGGTACTACCTTCCGGTCATCCGCGGTAGGGCGCGCAGTCCTCTGCGCGCCGGACGATGACCGTCCCCGTTGGCCGTCCTC
>VHCO01000031.1 GCA_016871715.1 Verrucomicrobiota bacterium | reverse complement strand
CGCCGAAATCCGCACTCGCAGCTCAGGCCGTGGCCCTCCCGGCCCATGCGGCCCCAGTCTTCATCATAGGCCCTCACATTGCATGGCAGAATTTTGGTTGGTTGGACGCGTTTCTGCCTAGTTTTTTCCACCTCGGCGGCAACCAAACCACAAAAGCCGCCAAACAAGAAGACCAACAGGGCCAGATGTTGTCGGTTGGGTTTCATCGCATGGTCAGTTCGAGATAGTCGAGTCTCGCGATGCCACCGTCAGTCTCCAGTGCCACGGTCAGCCGGTCGCCGCGTCGCACCGCCACATTGCGCATGGTGTGCGAGTGCCAGGTGACATTGGCTGCTCCGTCTTGCCAGTTCGGACCGGTTGGAGTGCCGTTGACCAGCAGGGAGAAGCGGGCAGCGCCGGTCGTCGGCGGGGCATAGCGCACTTCGATGTCGTAGCGGGCTTCGTCCGCAGTGTAAGGCTCGTCAAACAGCGTGGTGATGCGCCCGGTCACAACGCCGGCGAGTTTGACGTTGAGACTATGCGAAGCGTTCCGGTCGTTCCGGTCCTCCAACGCAAAGCCCTCGAGGTGGCGGAAGTTCTCGGCCTCAAGCCGCACCCGCTTTCGCGCGGCAATGGGTGTGCTTGGCCGGCGGCCCTCGACAAGCTCTCTGAGCTTTCCTGGGTCGCATTCCTCGTCGCCGCTGACGAGAAACCAGGTCATTCCGGCGTCCGACGGATCGGGCCGGGTGGAAACCAACATCCGTTCCCACAGCCAACGGACCTTGGCCTCGTGCGAATCCCGCATCCAGAAAAACGGGTTGAACTCCTCCGGCGTGGCGGGTTGGCCATAGCGACCAAAGCTTAACAACCGGTTCTGGTCCCTGATGTGCACCCAGCGGACGCCCTGCTCGATCACGCTCCGCTTCGAGAACGTGAACTTGTATTTGGAGGCGAAGCCATCGTTCCATCGGCTGTGCGAGATGCAATAGACAAACTGTCGTTTGGCAGGATCCGATTTCTGGATGCCCAGATACGGCACTTCCATCGGACCGGCGATGATGAAATAGAGCGGGTTCGTTGCGGTGGAATCGTTGATCGCCTGGGCGATGCTGGCGATGGCGCCATCGAGGTCCCGGCGGCAATCGAAGAACCGCGATTTGTCGAAGCCATATCGTTCCGCGGTGCCGAGCACGCTCTCGGCGTGGGTTTTCTCCCACGCCGGGTCTGTCTGCGGCAGGATGCAGTTGTAGTCGAAGTGGACGAGCCGGTCTTTTAGACCTGACTCGGCGAGAATCGCTAGCGTCACTGGCGAGGCAATCCAATCGTCTGGATCGTTGTGATTGCCGTCGCAACTGTAGGCAATCCGGCCCCGGAAGGTCTGGCCATCGAAGGGAATCGCGCGAGCGGATGGAGACGTCGAGGTGGACATGGCACCCGCCGCGCTTTTACTCACCACTGCGGCCATGAGCCGTTTCCACAACTCGGGGTAGAACTCCGGATGCTCGTTGAGAGTTCTGTCCGGCCCCAACCGCACCACGACCATGTCGAGGCTCGGCACGACGAAGCAGGCCTGCTTGCCCCAGCCGGACATGTAGAAAGCGTCGCGCGGCGCCCCGTCACCCAACCCCTGGCCCGTGTGGTTGTTCCACCAGAGATGGCCGTAATACCGGTTGGACTGCGGTTCAAAGGCGAAGTTCGGCTGGCGCCAGGTTGCCTTTTCCAAGGAGGGCTCGCGTTGAACAAAAGCGTCGAGGCGTTCAGCGCTGATGACTTGGCGATGCCCTCCGTTCTGGCTCCACACGCCGTGGTGCAGCGCCAGATAGCCCACCCGGGCCAATTCGCGCGCCGGGAACTGCGCCCCGCCCTGCGGCCCGCCGGAACCGCCGGTGTGTTCGCTTAACTGGCCCCACTTATACCGGCGCAGCGCCCGATCGCGGCGTTGATTTCCTCGTCGAAGAACCGGTCCAGCGTGCGGCCAGTGACACTCTCCAGAATCAGGCCGAGCATGTCCACCGGCACCGAGGCGTGGGCCCAAACCGTGCCCGGCGAGGCCTGGATGAACCGGGCGCTTCCCCGCACGCCAGCGAAAATCCCAGGCGTTGCGCAGCTTGACGGTCCGGGCCGCCAAGATGCGGGCGGAAACCACCTGCATCTTCAAGTTCTCAAGTCTATCCCGACCTCTCATCAGTAGGCTGAATCAGCTCGCGTCCGATTGAAAATGGTTTACGATTCTCCCATGAATACGAAGATCCTCTTGATCTCGAAAATCGTGAAGCTCCCGCCGGTGGCCGGCGCGATGACCGCCGTTGCCCTCGCGAACGGCGCGTTGTTTGCGTCCGAGTTCGACTGGCCTCAGTGGCAGGGCCCAGCTCGCACCGCGATCTCGCAAGAGCGCGGTTTGCTGAAGCAGTGGCCGGAGGCAGGCCTGCCGCTGGCTTGGAGAGTGGGGGATCTGGGTGGGGGCGACAGCGCCCCAGCCATTGCCCAGGGCCGCATCTTTGGCATGAGCCACCGCGGCAGTGACGAAGTCGTCTGGGCCCTCTCCGAGAGAGACGGCCGCGAGCTTTGGGTGACCCGCCTTGGGCCTGCGCACCGGCAAGGCATGCGTCAATCGCAGGAGGGACCAGGATGCACTCCGACGGTGGACGGGGACCGGCTCTACGTTCTGGGGATGGGGGGCAACCTTGCCTGCCTGCAGGTTCAGGACGGCAAGATCGTCTGGCAGCGCAGTCTGACGGAAGAATTGGGCGGCCGCATTCCAACCTGGAGCTACCGCGAGTCGCCGTTGATTGACGGCTCCAAGCTGATCTGCACGCCGGGCGGGGACGAGGCCATGCTGGTGGCCCTCGACAAAGCGACCGGCCATACCATCTGGCAGAGCCGGATGCGTCCAAACGGACCGTTCGCATCAAGGCCGGCCAATCCGAGCCCTTCAAAGATTCGAAGGGCCAGGTCTGGCTGGCCGATCAGGGCTTCGAGGGAGATAGCTTTGGCGGCCGGCGTGCCTTCGCGGGTTTCGGTCTGCAGCCCGGCGGTCCTCCCGGGACCGGAGCCGGGGCGCCCAGCGGCGCTGGCCGTGGTCAGGGTCGGCCCGGCGGTTTCGGGGGCGGCGGAGGCTCTGGCGCGGCTTACTCCTCGGTCATCGCCATCGACTTCGAGGGGCAGCGCCAGTACGTACAACTCACGGCCAGAGCTCTGATGGGCGTGGCGGCTTCCGATGGCAGATTCCTCTGGCGCTACGACGCACCTGCCAACCGCATGGGGATCAACTGTTCCACGCCGATCTACCATGACGGCATGGTGTTCGCCGCTTCAGCCTATGGCGCGGGAGGCGCAGTCGTGAGGCTCAGCAAGGATTCGAGCGGCGGCGTTAAGGCCGAGGAGGTGTGGGCGTCCAGGCAAATCGAGAACCACCACGGCGGCGTCCTTCTCATCGATGGCGCCCTCTACGGCGCCAACGGGGGCAACGGTGGGGGGTACCTGATCTGCCTCGACTGGCGAACGGGCGAAGTCCTGTGGAACGAGCGCGACCCCGACAAGCGCCGGGTGCGGAAAGGCTCCGTGGCCGCAGCCGACGGTCGCATCTACTATCGCACGGAGGAAGGCGCTCTGATCCTCATCGAGCCCAACAAGAACGAGTACCTTGAACGGGGCCGCTTCGACCAACCCGACCGCACCAGCCTGCCGGCTTGGTCACACCCGGTCATCGCCAACGGCAGACTTTACGTGCGAGACCAGGACACGCTCTTCTGCTACAACATCCAAGCGAAGTAACGGCATCGCATCCTGCAACCGGTCCCTATTCGCATCACAATCACACGCTCCGAAAGCCAAGTGTCGGAATCGCTCGGCCTTGATCCGCCAGACGGTCGGGTTATTGGTGGCGAGGAAACAATCGGGCTCGGCGCACCAGAAGCTGGCGCACCTGTGCGGTGTGTTCAAAGGCGGCATGAAAGACGCCAGCGTGAGCGAACGCTGCAAGCAAGGGTTCGGGTGTGATTAAAGCCGTGCTGCTCGACGCCGGGCCGTGGGTGGCGTTCATGAATGGCTCCCCATGTTTCTGCCCCTCCCCATGTTTCTGCCCCTCCCCATGTTTCTGCCCTCCCTCATCGGCGGCCAAGTGGCGGGCTTCGACATCGTTTCTCGCCCGGAGCTCTATGCCCGGTTGCATGAGAAGCTGGTCCGAAGCTACGTCCTGGACGCTTTGCTAGACGAAGCGCACCCGGCGAAACCGGTCGCGAACGGCCCCGAAATCGCGGGGGCTTTCATTGCATCGCTGGAGTCGGCGCGGGAGGACGTGTTTCCGTCCGTCGGATACGGCCAGGATCACCGTTATCATGCCGTCGGCTTGACCGGGAGCGTACTCGTCCATGGCGAGCGCTTGATCCACGGGGCTTTTCTCCGTCTCGAGGGTCAGGACGCGGGCATGGCTCACGGGCACCTCAGCTCGTTGTGTCGCCGGCGCGCGTTCCGCCAACGCTAGCTCCGGTACGCCAAATGAACTTAGCGCCTTCAAATACAACCATTTCCAGACCAACGCATTGCATCGAAAAAAGCCAATGCCAACCGCTCGTGAGGATCGGCCTGCCCGCCTGCTGCGGCCGAGATCGCCGCCAGAAAACTGTCAGGGCCCACCTTCCCGTGCCGTATCCCCTTCTGCGAACACGGCGCTGATTCAGATCGGACCGAGAAGTAGCGCGCACCCACACCCGGTGTCGGGCTGCGCTTGTCCGACAGCACATCGATTGGGAGACCTTGACGCCACCGCCCGAGGCGCTAGACATACGGCATCAGAGAGTCATGCAATGCCTTCGCCCAATCGTCCGGCCCAGGTCAGTGCGCGCGAAGGCTGGCCGCCCCCCGGAGGCGAAGCTCCGGATGTGCAGACCGATGTGGCCGGCGGGCCATCAAGACCGCAACGGCTCGCAGCGGTCTGCCGAGGCATTCTGAACCCTCCACAAATGAACCCCTTCAACCTGCTTGATCAATTGGTCGCGGATCCCTGCGACTCGAGCGGGTCCTACTGTCTGCACTTCTTCGAGATCGCGGTCCGTGGCCAGAACACGAGGGGCGACAGTCTCAATCTCTACGGCGAAATCGTGGCCGTCCGCCACGAATCTCTCCCTCGCCCCCTTGGGGGAGAGGGCTGGGGTGAGGGGGACTGGGCCTTGGACGAGCTGGAGCCGGAGCTGAATCGCAAGAGCGAGCTGGCTGCCGAAAACGTGGTAGTCGCCTTCGAGCAAGCACGCGGCTGGGAATGCGAACGGGTCGGGCATCTGAAGATCGGCTTCGACATCCCCGCCGACGCCATCGAGCAGGCGGCTCGCTCCGACTCCCGATCCTCCGATAAACTATGAACACGACGATGCGATACAGCGACGCGGAGCTTGAAGAGCTTCTGAACAACACGGAGTCCGATTTGGCCGAACGCAAGGAGGCCTGGCAGGGCGATGCGCCAGACAAAGGACTGCAGGCCGTCTGTGCGTTCGCCAATGACTTGCCGGACCATCGGCGACCTGGCGTTCTCTTCGTGGGGGCAAGAGATGATGGCTCGCCGTCCAACCTGAGTATGACCGACGAACTCCTCCGCACGCTGGCAGATGTCAAGACCGATGGTCAGATACTCCCACCGCCAACCTTGCTCGTCGAAAAACGATGCCTCAAGGGGACCGTGATAGCCGTGGTCACCGTGCAGCCCGCCGACGCCCCGCCCGTCCGCTACCGGGGCCGCATCTGGATTCGGCTTGGCCCACGCCGCGGCATCGCCACCGCCCAGGACGAACGCATCTTGACCGAGAAGCGGCGTTATCGTGACCTGCCGTTCGATGCGCGCGAATGGCCGCACTGCCCGCTGACGGACCTCAGCCGCACGCTTTTTGAGGAGGAGTATCTTCCAGGTGCCTTTGCTCCCGAGATTCTCGCCGCCAACGACCGCACCTATGAGCAGCGCCTTGCAGCCTGCAAGATGATCGTGGCGCCGGATGTCCCTTTCCCGACGGTCACCGGCATTTTGACCCTGGCACGCAACCCGCGTGCGTGGCTAGGACCTGCTTACGTCCAGTTTTTGCGCTTTGCCGGCACCCAATGGTCGGATCCGATCGTGGACGAAGCCCTGTGCGAAGGTTCACTCTCGGCGCTCATCCGTCGCCTCGATGACAAACTGGATTCGCACAACCGCACCGCGGTGGACATCACCTCGGGGCCGGTCGAAAAGCGCACCAGCCTCTACCCCCGTGCCGCGCTCCAGCAGTTGGTGCGCAATGCGGTGATGCACCGCACCTACGAAGGCACCAACGCCCCCGCTCGCGTCTCGTGGTTCGAGGACCGCATCGAAGTCGCCAACCCCGGAGGCCCCTTCGGTGGCGTGACCGCCGAGAACTTCGGCCAACCCGGGGTCACCGATTACCGCAATCCCAACCTGTCGGACGCCATGCGGGTCTTGGGGCTGGTGCAGCGATTCGGCATCGGCATCCAGACCGCCCAGGCCGAGCTGCAACACAACGGCAATCCCCCCGCCCAATTCATCGTCACCCCCACACACGTGACCGCAATTGTCCGGCGACCACCAGTATGAAGCCGCCTGCCCATCCTCATGGCACCACCGGCGGTCCCGCGCTATCTCCGAAGAAACAATGAACTCCCCCGCCGAAACAGAATCCATGGCGCCGCATTTGCGCACAAGCTCGCGGCTACCAAGGACTTCCCTTTTGTTTCAACCCGCTCCCGCGCGGACCCGAAACAATAGTAGAACAATAAGCAACCCGCAGGGAGCCCGGCGGCGGATCGGGCCATGTCGGCGCTTCCTCAAGCGAATGTCTCCAGGCGTGCCTCCACGGTTGTTCTCGCACTGCGAAAGCGGCTTCGACATCCGCAGTCACGA
This sequence comes from Verrucomicrobiota bacterium, assembly GCA_016871715.1. Classification (GTDB taxonomy): domain Bacteria; phylum Verrucomicrobiota; class Verrucomicrobiia; order Limisphaerales; family J093; genus VHCO01. Next base: position 39,279 of record VHCO01000031.1, on the reverse strand, counting down.
CCCCGCCGACTCGCAGACCGGCTACCGCGATCCGGTGAAGGGCATCCGCAGGATCGAGGTCAAGGGGCTGAAGAAGGGCGTGACGATTCGGCTGACGGTCAACCAGTGGTATCGCGCCGTCCAGCTCGGCGACAGCTACTGGCTCTACGTGGTCTGGAATCCGCTGAACAACCCGAAGCCGACGCCGCTCTGCATCCAGAATCCGGCCAGGCATCTCGATCACGCCAAGAAGGAAGTCGTGGCGGCACGGTATTTCGACATTCCAGCCGACGCCATCGAGCAAGCGGCAATCAAGCTGACCTGCAAGTGAACGCCAACCGACGCCAACATGATTACGAGAGTCACACTAGAGTTTTTTAAGCGATTCCCGAACGCAACCTTCGAGGTCGGCGATGATGTTGTCCTGGCCGGGCCGAACAATTCCGGCAAGACGACATTGTTGCAGGCCGTCGCAGTGTGGAATTTGGCGATGCAGCGGTGGCTGGCTGAACACGCCGAATCATCCAAAGCTAAACAACGGACGGGCGTTCCCATCTCCAGGAATGATTTCACGGCTGTCCCCTTGCGTGAGATGAACTTGCTGTGGTTTGACCGAGACACGGGTTACAGCGAAGGAGAGAAGGAAGGGATCAAAGCTGGGCAGCCCAAACTAGTGGCCATCACCCTCTACGGGCGGGATGACCAAGGCAAGGAATGGAGTCTGACAGTAACGCTCCGCTACGCAAACAAGGAGCAGTTGTATGTGAAGCTTGCTGACAACCAGGGGAATCCGTTGACGGAAATCCCTGCTGGAGCCAAGGACATCAAGATCGTGCATGTCCCGCCCTTCTCCGGCATCGGCGCTGAAGAAACCGGGCTTCAGCTTGGCTATCAACACCGCTTGGTCGGGCAAGGCAAGCCCGGCGATATTCTTCGGAACCTGATGCTGGAGGTTTACCGGGCGGATAGAGAGAAGAAGACCGAGCTGTGGAAGAGGCTCGTGGAAGATGTCGGGGGGCTGTTTGGCTATCGTCTGAAGGAACCTCAGTATAGCGAATCCACTGACCCATTTATCCGCATTGAATACACGCATGGCGCATCCCGAACGGCGTTTGATGTCGCGTCTGCTGGGAGTGGCTTCCATCAAGTGCTGACCCTTCTGGGCTTCTTCTACGCCCGGCCAGCCTCCGTATTGCTCTTGGACGAGCCGGACGCGCACCTGCATGTCATCTTGCAGCGCCAGGTCTATGATCTGCTTCGTTCGGTCGGTCGCCGACGCGGGTGCCAGCTCCTGGTTTCCACCCACTCGGAAATCATCCTGGAGGATACCGGAGCCGAGCACATTCTGTCCTTCTACGGCGAACCCCATCGTCTGACGATCGATACCCACAGGGACCAGGTGCGCGAGGCCCTCAAGCGACTGTCCTCGCTCGACATTCTTGCCGCTGAGAATTGTCGTAACATTCTTTATGTCGAGGACGAATCGGACTTCAAGATTCTGGCGGCTTTAGCACGCGTTCGCGGCCATGCCTTCTGCACATTCGCCGATCAGCCGTTCTTCAATCCGATTCATGGCCGGAATGTCGCTGAGGCCAGGGCGCACTTCTTCGCCTTGAAAGCCATAACTCCAGATGTCAAAGGTGTCTTGTTGCTCGACGGTGACAATCGCAATCTCCCTGACCGTGAAGTCGGCGCAGACGGCCTTCTCGTGCTTAGGTGGAAGCGTTACGAGATTGAGAATTATCTCCTTCACCCGGATGCCCTGCTGCGGTTCGTGGAAGGCCCTGATCCGGACCTGCTATCGCGGGCCAGAAGGAAAGACGGAGAGGACTACTTGAAGGCTAACTTCCCTCCGCCAGCCCTCGCTCAGCCCCTGGTTGACAGCGATTATCTCGTGGCGACTCCGGCTAGCAAATCGGTTTTGCCTTCATTCCTTGAAAAGTCTCAAACGTCTTTGTCGAAGAAGGACTACTACCAAATTGCCGCGCAGATGAAACCGGAGGAAGTCCATTCAGAGGTCGCTACGAAACTGGACGAGATGGCACCGATCTTGAACGAAGGACTGACATGACTGACGACCGCCGTTGGATCGAGGACTACCTGCCCATCGAGGCCATCAGCGAGGAAGCTTCGCGGGAGACCTCCGTTCGCAAGGGACACATCTCCACGCTCCATCTCTGGTGGGCGCGGCGACCACTGGTCGCCTGCCGGGCGGCGGTGTATGGCGCACTGGTTCCGGCCTCCCAGTTCGTGCCCAACGGCGGCACGGACGCGCAGAGGAAATCCCTGGGGCGGGCCAACGCCGCCAAGTTCATGAAGTCGCTGTGCCAGTATCCCGGCGCGACCACCACCATCAAAGAGGCGCAGGAGCACATCCTCAAGGCCCATGCCGAGCGCCTGACGAAAGAGCTGGCGGATGCGAAAGCGACCGGCACCCGCCCGGCCTGGGCGCAAGAGTTCACATTCACGGGCGAGCGCGTGAGCGTGGACGACATTCAGGCTGGCCGCGCCCCACGCCCCCGTGTTTTGGACATGTTCGCGGGCGGCGGGGCCATTCCGCTCGAAGCCCTGCGCCTGAGGTGCGAAGCCTACGCGCTGGACCTCAATCCCGTCGCGCACATCATCCAGCTTTGCACGCTGGTTTACCCGCAGAAATTCGGGAAGCCCGATCCGAATGTGCGTGGCATGACCGGCCCCAAGAGTGCCAAAGGCGAGACAACCTGGGGCGGGCTGGCGGAGGAAGTGCGCTACTGGGGCAACTGGGTGCTGGGGAAAGTCCGCGCCGAGATTGGTGACCTCTACCCGCCGATACCAGACCCTGAAGCCAAGCCTACCCGTGCTGAAGCCTCACCATTTGAGGAGCCACAGGGCGTCATGGGCTTCGCCGCCGACGCCCAGCAACGGTTGAAACCAAAACCAGGCTACCTGACACCCGTGGCCTACCTTTGGACCCGCACGGTGAAGTGCAGGAACCCGACATGCGGAGCAACGGTGCCGTTGGTGAAGCAGACCTGGCTATGCAAGAAGGAAGGCCGCTTCGTCGCGCTGAAGGTGGTAGCGCCCAAAGACGAAAAGCGTGTCCGGTTCGAGGTCATCGAGACCACAACCGCAGCAGGGCTGGGATTTGACCCCGAAGCCTTTTCCAAGGGCGGCAACGCAACTTGCCCATTCTGCGCACTGTCGCGGACAGCAATTATGTGAAGGAGGAAGGCTGCGCGGGACGATTGCTGCGCCAACCGATGGCAGTGGCCTGCACCCAAACAGGAAAGGAAGGAAAAACTTATTTGTCAGCGGCTGCGTTTCCACCTGCTGTGCCCGAAGACGAACGTGTTCAACAGCGAGTTTCCGCCCTGGGCAAGCTCACCGCCAACTGGCAGAGCGTGGTCGATGGGGCGCTCATTTCACCCGTTGAACAGGCCGACCGCCGCAAGGGCCAGGAGAGACTTCTTTAGCCGCAAGAGAACGCAAAGAACACAAAGATCAAGACGGAGATCAAAGAATTGTGCGACCGGGTTCGACAAACCGCATACGACATTCACGTTTACCACGGGCACGGGCACCTGGAAAAGGTGTATGAAAACGCCCTGGCCCACCGGCTTCGCAAGCTCGGCCTGGATGTCAAACAGTAACTGTTCAGGTCAAAATGGGGCTTTTTGTGAGTCGAATGGGCGTTTCCCAGAGGCACTTGGAAGCGCAAAATAATTCCTGAAGATACCACTGGACTCTGAAAACGATTTATGCCATAGTCCGCGGCCGTGGATGCCACATGCATCATTCAGGGCCGCACGATTGGTCCGGACGAGATAGCATCAATCCAAGGGTTGAGGGCGGAACATCCCCAGTGCAGCCGCTACCAACTGTCGCGGTGGCTTTGTCAGTTATGGGATTGGCGCGATCCTCAAGGCCAGATCAAGGACATGGCTGCGCGGTCGCTTTTGCTCAAGCTGCACGATCGGGGGTGGATTGCGCTGCCGGCCAAGCGACGCGCCTCGCCCAACCGCATGCACCACAAGCGCGTGGCCCGGGTGGATCATGCCACCGAGCCCATTCACGCGCCACTGGGCGAGCTCTTGCCGCTGGAGATCCACGAACTGAGCCGCTACCCGCACGAGCAACCGCTCTTCGAGTGCTTGCTGCATCGCTACCATTACTTGAGCCATACCAGTTCAGTCGGTCTGAACCTCAAATATATGATCTACGATCGAGGGGAGCGCCCGGTCGCTTGCCTGTTATTTGGATCGGCGGCGTGGAAGTGCGCCGTACGCGATCAGTTCATTGGCTGGAGTGCGCCCGAACGGGAGCGTGCCTTGCAGCAAATCACCAACAACACCAGATGTTTGGTTTTACCTTGGGTGGACGTGCGCGAGTTGGCCAGCCATGTGTTGAGCCGGGTGGTGCGCCAGTTGCGCGCCGATTGGCATCGCAAATACGCCCGTCCCCTGCACTTGGTCGAGACCTTTGTCGACCGCTCGCGCTTTGTCGGCAGTGGCTATCGGGCCGCCAACTGGATCGACCTGGGCCAGACGAGGGGCCGAACGCGGCAAGATCGGCTCAACCAGATTCAGGTTTCCCCCAAACGGGTCTTGGTCTATCCGCTGAGTGCAGACTTTCGTGCGGCGTTGCGGTCATGAGTCGGCGGAGTCAATTGTGGAAGCTGGCGCGCACCTGCTTGAGTGCGCTGATTGAGATGTTGCTGCGGTTGGAAGCGCGCGTGCGCCAACTGGAGCGCCAAGTTCAAGAACTCAAGGGCCGTTTGGCGCTGAGCAGCCGCAATAGTAGCAAGCCTCCCAGCAGTGATGGGCTTGCCAAACCCGCGCCCAAATCGCTCCGGCAAAAGAGTGGACGACGGCGCGGGGGCCAGCCCGGGCATCCAGGCCGCACCCTCCAACCGGTCGAACAGCCCGACCACATCGTGCCGCACCGCCTGGAAGTCTGTCCGTGCGGCTTGTGCCAAGGTCGCACGCTGGGCGATGTGCCGGTGGTGGGCTACGAGCAACGCCAGGTGTTCGAGGTGCCGCGCAAGCTCTTAGAGGTGACCGAACATCGAGCCGAGATAAAACGCTGTCCGGTCTCCGGCCGCCTGGTCACTGCAGCGTTTCCCAAGTCGATCCAAGCGCCCGCGCAATATGGGCCCCGCTTTCGAGGGTTGATGATCTATTTCAACAACCGCCAGTTGATTCCCTACGACCGCCTGACGGAAGTGTCGGAGGATGTGTTCGGCCAGCCGCTGAGTGAAGCCACCGTCGTGGCCGCCAATCAGCGCGTCTACCAGAACCTGGCTCCTTTCGAGCAGGAGGTGAAGGTGCTCTTGCCGCAAGCCCCGCTGGTTCACGCCGACGAAAGCGGGCTGCGCGTGGCCAGCGACGCTCCACTGGTTGCATGTCGTGTGCACCTCCTGGCTGACGTTCTACGGGGTGCATCGCAAGCGCGGTCGCCAGGCCATGGATGAGTTCGATATCCTGCCGCGCTGTCACCACTGGATCGTCCACGACCACCTTGCTTCCTACTTTACCTATCAGGATTGCCTGCACGCTCTCTGCAACGAACATCACTTGCGGGAACTGAAGTTTCTCTACGAGGAACACCACCAAGCGTGGGCCCAAGAACTGAGCACGTTCTTATTGGAGGCCAAGCAGCGAGTGGAGCGCAAGGGTGTTCTTCAGGAGCGGGCTTTTAAGAAGATCTTGGCTCGCTACCATGCGATTCTGGCCAAGGGCCGACGCCGTCATCCAGGCCGGCCGGGTCGGGGGGCGCAAAGCAAGGCGGCCAACCTACTGGACCGGTTGGAGGCTCATGATTGGTCCGTGCTGGCCTTTCTGGTGCACCCCGAGGTTCCGTTTACCAACAATCAAGGCGAACGGGATATTCGCATGGAGAAAGTGCGTCAGAAGATCTCGGGATGCTTTCGCACGCTGCACGGAGCGCGTGTGTTTGCTCGCATTCGCAGCTATATCTCCACCTGCCGTAAGCAGGGACGCAACATCCTGGACGAACTCGAAAACGCCGTCCGCCGAATGCCTTTTATCCCGCGTGTGGCCGCGCGGGGTCCATAGGCACCTGAATAGTTACGTCAAACAGCAGCACCCACTCAAGGTCTATGACGAGGATGGCACGCTGATTGGCGAATACGCCGCCGACCTGCTGGTGGACAACAGCCTCATCGTGGAACTGAAGGCAGCCAAGACGTTGGCGGACGAACACGTGGCCCAGTTGCTGGGTTACCTGAAATCCTCCCGCATCGAGCACGGTCTGCTCATCAACTTTGGCTCCTACAAGTTCGAGATCAAGAAATACGCCCTGAGCGCGGTCAAGACTCAGGGCCATCCGGGCGGCATTCTGGCGTTGTTCTCTGCGCTCTCTGCGTTCTTTTGCGGCTAATCCTCATGCTCGACGAGTATTTGCATCCCGACCTCTGGAATTTGCCGGCCGTACGGCGAAAGTTTCGCGCCAACCGCTCGATGCGCGATGTCGAGCCGAGCGTGGAACTGGGCGTGAAGAACCTTAACGACTGGACATGAGCACTCCCGAACTGCGCTCGAGTCAGGCGGTCAGCACATTTGGTCCCGGAGCGATGGTGGACTTGCCGGACGCTTCGGTGATTATCGCCGGGCTCGACCATTGGCACTACGATCCCAAACCAGATCCCCTGATCCACGAGCCCCGCCTGGTCGAGAAGCTGAAAGTGATCGTTGGCGCGCCGAGCCTCACGCTGCGCCGGCCGCCACCGGCTTCGGACCAGGCGTATGGTTTCCGCCCCGACATCACGGCTTGGCGGTTTCCAGAGTGGTTTATCGTGCAACAAACCCGGGCGATTCCTCAAGGGTACCGCCGGCCCGGACGTCCAGGGCGAACTCTCCCTCGAGGTGAAACGCGCCCCCTTGGGTATGGACGCTGCCTGGTTGCCGGCCGTCGAGAACCGCGGGGAGGGCATCTTCCTGCAGCTCCGCCCTGGGGCTGTGGCGGCATGGTTGCGGCAGCCGGCTGTACGCCTGCGCGGCAATCAACTGGCAGAGGGTTTCATGCGTTGGAAAGGGAACCGCCCTGAAAGTGTGCGGGAATTTCCTGGGTTGCCCTACTACATGCTCCATGCGCTGGCGCATTTGCTGCTGACGTCCATTTCGCTGGAGTGCGGCTATCCGGCTTCGTCGTTGCGGGAGCGCATTTACGCCGCGCCGGATGCCTATGGGATTCTGATCTACACCGGCTCGTCGGATGCCGAGGGTACCCTCGGGGGGTTGGTCATGGCGGGCCGGGACATCCGCCGCTACATGCGCCGCGCCCTCGAGTGTGGTGAGCTTTGCTCGAACGATCCGGTCTGCGCCCATCACACGCCCGTCCGGCACGAGGGCCAGGATCTGCTGGGCAGCGCGTGCCACGGCTGCTTGCTGATCGCCGAGACCTGCTGCGAACAGTGGAATGAGTTCCTCGACCGTGCCCTGGTGGTGCGCACCGTCGAGGCGCTCGGCGCCGAGTTTTTCGCGCCAGTCGTCTGATGCTCGAGGCCCTTCACAGTTTGTCCACCGCCTGCCTCCGGCCAGCCCATCGGCAGCTCCTGGGCGGAAGGCCTCAAGACCTGGTACGCCTTCCCCCTCTGGGAGAACATCGCGATCTATGCCCTTTACATCGCACTGTTCTGGCTGTCCCTGGCCGTCGCCAGGGACCAGGTGGCAGCGGCCCAGAAACAGCTCGAATGACGACCGCGGCGACTTGGCGACCATCAGGCAGACTCGTCAGCCGATGTGCGTGAGCAACCCGACGCCGGGCGAGGACTGATCGTTCTCCGCCACCCAGGGCAGAAAGCCACGCCGCAGGCTCAGCTCGGATCCGTCCGGGGGAGATCGTATAGGGTGTGCTGAACGGACGGACGGATCGCACCGTGGGGTGTGGTCGCGGCCTGGGCCCACGACGAACACCGACAGCGTGCTTGGTCGAAGGACGTGGAATTGTGCGGCCTTCGGCGAGCTTGCGCGGTCTCTCGCGGCGGGTGTAGCAAGTGAACTTGCAGTTCATTCCCTCCTCATCCTGTTACGAGCCAGCTTCGACGATGCGGCAGTGTGTGAACTGCCGAGTGACGGTGAACGGCGCGGTTGTCGGGGATGCCGCGGATGTCGGCAGCGGTGCGGCGGGATGAGAGGCTGGACGGACGTGTCCTCTCCGCGGGGCACCTCCCACCCAAAGAGGGCGAGGCATGCGTTCTCACCGTGTCACACGCGCGGAGCTACGAGCGGCTGGCCAGAGGGGAAAGAGTAGCCGACAAAAAAAGACGCTACCCCAAGCGCCACGCCCCGAGAACTGCCACCGAGGCGGAAGGGGCCACGGAAGAAAACTCAGCTTGCGAGCACGAAACCGAACCAGTTCGATCGATGGGTTCCGCGCGGGCGGAGAAGCTCCCATCCACGGAAAAGGGGTCCGACATCGGCGTCATTATTCTGAAATCTGGCTATGCAGTTGACTCTTGTACGCGCAATCCCCGGCCTGTGGGCATTGGGCATCGCGTCGCCATGTGACGGCGGGCCAGCATGGTTGCGGCCCGGTTGGCGCTCAGGCGGCCTATTCACGGCGCGGCATGTCGCCTCCGCGCTTTGCCCGTCGTCACCTACCACAAGAGTCAACTGCATAGCCAGAATTCTGAATTCTGAAAATGATTCTGAATTGGCGTCCATTCAAGCTTGGACTTGCAGTGTAAGGCATTGATGTGAGGAATGTTACGAAGCTTGGCGGAGAGGGGGGGATTCGAACCCCCGATACGGCTTTAGACCGTATAACGGTTTAGCAAACCGCCGCCTTCAGCCACTCGGCCACCTCTCCCAGGCCGCCGCCAATCAACGCTGGTTGACCGTTTTGGGCAAGAAAAAAGCGTGGCCTTAAGCCGGCGAGCCGGCGACCAGAACCTCAGCGAGGCAAAAGCGCGTGTTCCTGCATCCGGTGTCAACTACTAAAAACCAGATCTGCAATTTAGCCATCCAACCGTTCTCCAAGGGGCGGCGCTTCCGCATCAGCCGCTCCCACTCCTCCCTCCTCCGGTTCGTGGGGCGCCACCCGACAAGACGGCGGCCGGCACAACCGCGCTGGCCCACTGCTCCCGGACGGCGCTCGGTGAATGGAATCTGACGAGTTCGCGTAGGGCATCGCCAACAGGCTATGGACTCGCACACGCAGCCATGGATCTTTCGGCAGCCAGGCCTTCTCCGGGTGCGGCTGCGGCGCCGCGCGCCGATTGGGCCGTCGAGTCGCTACTGCTGCCGGACGCTGGTCGTTCGGAGGCGACCGTTTGGAGGCATCATCCGTGGCGGCGTCGTTCGTTAGGCCAGATACGTTGTATGGCTGGAGCGTACCGCAGGCAGTGGGTGGTGGTGGGGGGGGTGTCGGATTACGGCGATGCCTCGTTCACCGGGCTTCCCAGTCTCGAGAACGCAGTGAACGACGCCTGCCGCATCTACCGGGTCTCGACGCGGCAATATGGATTCACCGGCCGACTACTGGCCAGGCCGGAGGATGTCGACGCGGCGGACCAGATGCTGTTTCCCGGACAGCCGCCGTTGCGGCGAGAGGTGGCCGGCAGCGGCACCGCACGAGATATATTGGGCGCGTTCAATTGGGTGCGTGTGCGTGGGCAGGCGCAGCGCGAGGACCTGTTCGTCTTCTTCTTCAGCGGGCACGGCTCGAAAGAGAACTTGGGCTATCTACCAGCGTGTGACCAAAGTGTTGCTTCCCACGCCGTTGGAAGATCCGGTCACGGGCAGGACCTTCCGGATCGAGCCAACCTACTGGCCCGATAGCGGGCCGGCGATTGCGCTGCGGAAGACCGGGATTCAGATCCGCGCCAGCGTCGAGGGTGGAAGCGGGGTTCTCAGCCTGCGCCTGGGGGAGAAGCGGAAGTTTGCGTTGACGGCGCACGGCGGCCGGCCCCCCTATCGCTGGACGCTGGATCCCGTGGCCCGCCATTTGGGTCGGCATCCCGATCCTGCGAACGGCGCGCTGAGCGGGCGCGACATCCTCGCCTCCGCCCCCCTGGCTTGCGGCGCCCCTTGGCGCCCTTTGGCGTCGCCTGTGGGGACGATCTCTGGCTCCGGCATCTCTCTCGTGGGCAACCTGTTGATGGTGGACGGAGCCAGCCTGAGCGTCGGTTCCTACGACGTGGCCGTTGGGGTAACCGACTCCGAGGAGATCTTCGAGGAGCGTACCCTTCGGCTCGAGGTCTTGCCGGCGGACACGTTGCCGCTGCGGTTGGCCTCGAGCCGGCTGGCGCCGTGCTACCCCGGGCTTGCCTACCAATCCAGCCTCGAGGCGCGGGGCGGGGTGCCGCCGATCGAGTGGGAAGTGGCGGACCTCCCGGAGGGGCTGGCGTGCGATTGCCTCAGCGGCACGATCTCGGGCGCGATCCCCCGGGCGGCGGCGCGGCGGAGTGAGCGTCTGCTCACGGTGACGGTCGCCGATCGGAGCGGAGGACGCGTTTCACAACGGGTCCGTCTCGCCATCGTCGATCTCGCAGACTACTGCGAGGTGCCCGCCGGCGCTTGCTTGGTTGGCTATCACGAGACTCCGCCGCGAGCGCACGAGTTGAATCGGCTCGGGCTCCGCGAGTTGGTGGAACGGACGAAGGCCTCGGGTCTGCCGCCTGGAGAAGTCTACTTGCCGCGCTACTTCATCAAACGCCATCCGGTCACGAACCGGGCGTGGCAGGAGTTCGTTCGCGCTGCGAACTACTCGGCCGAACCCCGGCGGTGGGCCGAGCCGGATTTCGACTGGGCGCAGGAAAGGGACTTGCCTGTGACGGACATTACCTGCAAGGACATGCTGGCGTACTGCGCTTGGCGTGGCAGCCGCTTGCCCTCAGGTTGGGAATGGGAGAAGGCCGCTCGTGGAGCCGATGGACGGTTGTTCCCCTGGGGCGACGGGTACGACGTCAATCTCTGCAACGGGCCGGAGCTGCACTGGGGCGCACCCACGCCCGTGGATCAGTTCCCCGAAGGCGCAAGCCCGTTCGGGGCGCGGGACCTCTCCGGCAATGTCTGGGAGTGCGTTCGCCAATTCCAGAGCCCGTTCGGGCACTGGCGTCCCGTACTGCGCGGCGGTTGGTTCGGAGGTGGGGTAGGGGATCTGTTGGCGTGCGGGGGAGCGCTGGCGGACGACCGGTGGCATTGGGCCCTCGAGGCCGGCGCGATCCGCCTGACGCCGGCTCGGCCCGCGGCCGATCCGCACATGGGGTTCCGCGACGTCGTTGAGGTCGAGGACGTACCGGCCTATCCGCAAGGGTGGGTGCCGCTGCCGGGCTCCCATTTCCTGTTGCCCGGCACGGCGACGGAGATCCATGTGCGCGCGGTCCTCCTGGCGCGTTATGCCGTGCGCTCGACACCCAGTACAACTTTCAAGGCAGCCTCCTGGCGCATGGTCGAGACCTTGCGGCGGGGCCCTATGGCGGGCTGGCCAAGGAAAGTCGCGGCGCGGGTACCAAGGATGAAGCCCTCGATCAGCTCGATTGCCTTCAGCCCCGCATGTCCGCGGAAGATGTCTTCGTCTTCTTCTACTCGGGTCATAGCGCGGTGGCGGGCGAACTCGCCTTGCTGCCCTATGGCGCCAGACAGGGGGATTTGAGGTCGGGGTTGTACCTGCGGGAATGGCTGGCGGCTTTGGCCGCCTTGCCTTGTCAGCGCGTTCTCCTGTTGCTCGACTGCGCGTTCCCAACCTCGTTCGTTCTGCCGGCGTGCGCTCGAGCGAACCCGGGCCGACAAACCGTTCTTTTGGCCGCGGGCGAGCGGATGCCGGCGCCGGTGGCCGGGCCTGCGCGATCGCCTCATTCGCCCTTCGCCTTCGCCGTGGATCGTTATCTGCGTGAGGCGTTGCAGCCGGGAGACACCTTGCACACTGGGCAGTTGCTGCAGTTGGTGAAACGAGACTGCCCGGGCGCGATCCTCCTCTCGTCGCCTCCGCCGGACGGCGGCGGCGGCACCGAACTGGGTCTGAGACGCCCGCGGCTGCGCCTCCGCGTGGAGCTCGCCGGCGCGCCGTCTGCGGGCGAAACCTTCCAGGTCAGGGTCCAGGTCGAGGGCTGCGGCGGCCGCGTGGCTCCGGTGACCCGGCTGTATCGCGACGAGGTGCGCCCCGATGGAAGCCGGCACCGCCGAGAGTGGAGTTCTGCCACGGACAGCTTCGACCGTGCGGGCGACTACACGCTGGAGTGCGTCGCCACGGATTCGGCCACGGGCGAGGAGGCGGTCCGGACCCTGTGCGTTCCCGTGGGGGAGCGAGTCGAGAAGCCCCTCGTGATCGAGGCGGCGCGACTTCCGCCTTGTTTGCGGGGGAGGGGTTACGAAGCGGCGCTGGCGATCCGCGGGGGACGTTCGCCCTACGCGGGGCTCGAGATCGAGGGTCCGGGGGCGAGCTTCCCCGATGCCGAACTGCAGCAGGGTTGCGCGCCGGAGGGCGGTTGGTCGGTCCGGCTGCGCGCTTTCGTGCCCGAGGACCCGCGCGCCGGCACGCCCGCATCGCCGGACGCCTCACCCACGGCCTACGACCTGCGCGTGAGCGTGCGAGACGCCCAGGGAGCGACGGCCACGGCCCGCTACCGCCTGCCGGTGTTCAGTCCGAAGGATTATTGCCACATTGGCGGCGGGAGATTCGAGGTTGGCTACCGCGAGACGCTGGAGCGGAACGGCGCGCTTGCGGAGATGCTGACGGCGTGGGCGCGCCGGGTCAGGTCGCAGCGGCTCACCGTGCCGCTGGACTTGCAGCGGATGGTTCGCGCCGTCGGGCGCGGCTTAGCCGACGAGATCGTGCGCGAGTTCGCCCGAGACAATCCAGGCACCGAAGTCGAGCTGCCGGAGTTCTACATGAGGCGGTACCCGATCACCAACCGGGCTTGGCGCGCGACGCCCTGCGGGCCGGCGGCATCGCTCGGGTGGCCGAGCCCTGCGGAGACGCGGCCTTGCTGGGCGTTCACTATTGTGTCCGCTCGCGACCCTTGCTGGCCTACGATTGCGGTTTTCTGCTGCAACCGCCCGCGGCCACCCTGGGCGTAGGCACCCTCGTGCTGGTTCAGCCGGCTGCGGTTGGGGACGAGCGCCAATCCGAGCCGATCGAGTTGCCGCTTTCGGACGCAGCGGCTTTGGAGATCGCCTTGTTCACGCGGCGGTTGGCGGGCGCCGCGACCGGCGTCAGGTACGACCTGCTGCGGAGTCACGTCTTTGTCCCGACCCGCAATGCGGCCGGCGAGGCTCGCCTTCGCGTGGCCATGCGGGTCGAGGAGGGCCACGAACGGCTTGCCACCGTGACGGCCGACATCCACGACTTGAACAGCCACGAGCACATTCGCTTCGAGCGGTTGCCGCTCGTCGGAGCCTCGGAACTGATGGCGCCACCGCTCCGGGACGCGCGGCAACTTCGGGCGTTGGAATGGGCGCAGAAGATCCAGCAGGCGCGCCAGGGTTCACCGTCTCCGGCCAGCGTCGACCAATGGCGGCAGGCCCTCGAGCAGCGCGCCGCGTTGCTCCCCCGCGCGGCTTACGCGGAGCGTCTGCTAGACACGGTTCGCCTCGTCATGAGGGCGCTGGCGAAGCTATCCCACAAGCCGTTCGCGGAGGTGGCGACCGGGCTCACGACCTGGTTGGTCACCGAGACAGCCGTCCAGAGCCGCGCTCCGGACGAGGTCCAGTCGGAAGCCCGGCGGTTGTTGTTTCAGACCATGCACCGCGCGGCCAGCCTGATCGCCGCGGGCGGCGGCCACCGTTGCCGCGCCTGGCTGCGCCTGTACCCGAGCGGTGGCGCTGTCCCCTCGGAGCCAACCTGCGCCCAGAGGTTGGTGAACAGCATCTCGCAAGACCGGGCGACGTCGGTGGACCCCGCCGGGCTGACGGCCGCCACGACTCGATTGCAGTCGGCCTTTCGCCTCGCCTGCTCCTCACCCAGTTCGCTGAACATCGCCTGGTAGCGTTTTCCTATGTCCACGCAACCTCGCAACCCACGTTGGAATCCGGCGGAGATGGAGGCGGCCATCATGGCCTTCGAACGCTCCGGAGACGACACGCATTGCCTGCGGCTGCTGGGCCTGCGCCAGGGAAGTCTGCATCCCGGCGCGGCCTCAAGACGGAGAAATCGTTCGGGGAAAAGAACTGGCGTCCGGACAGGAACACTTCTTCTGTCTGCGCCTGAAGGAGGGTGAGAGGTGAAGGCCAGGCTCGCTGACCACTGGGGCCGGGGCGGCATGGTGACGCCCTTGGTGGATGTCGTGTTCAATCTCATGATCACCATGTTCATCTTCCTGATGATCTACATGGCTGTCGTGGTGCCCAAGCCGGAGCGCAAGCTTCGTCCCCTTGAATTCGCCAAGGTCGACTTGCCGCCCGCCTCGCCATATGTCGAGTATCATGCCGCTATCCCAGTCGGGTATGGTTCGGGGAAGTTCACCTTCGCAGGGCGGTCGGGCCTGGCGCCGACCCAGGGCCGGCTCCAAGTCGGCGCGAGCGACGGCTTGTTGAGTGGAGTCCTGTTGGCCAGTGCGCTGCCTCGATGGCGCCTGGCCACCCATCTCACCATCGAGGCTGCTGTCGTTGACAACGAGCACACGACATGGGCGCCGGCCGATCTGACCGTTCCGTGGGTCTTGGGAACGAGCAACGTCCACGTGTGCTTCCACAGGGAACTACCGCTGGAATCGCGGGGACAACTCGAAGACTTGGCTCCCGGCGAAGCTCCCGCAGCAGACGCACTCCGCCGCCATGTGGTGGCTCACTATGCGGTCCGCGGGAGGTTCAACCTGAGGATCAAGCCGGTGAACGTCCCGTTCGCCCCAGCCGAAGAGCCGCTGCGTCTGACCGGCGCGCAGACGGCCAAAGGTGTGGTGGGGTTCCCGCTCGAAATCCCGCTCGGCCCCATGGGCGGTATCGAGCCCTACGAGTACGACATTAGCGGTGCACCCACCTGGCTTAAACTCGACGAGCGGCGTGCTGCGCTTCTCGGTGTTCCTCCGGCTTCAGGCCGATTCGAGTTGACGGTCAGAGTGAAGGATGGACAGACGCCCACCAAAGACTGGAGAACGGCGGCTGAACTGAGAGATGCTCCCGGCCACCCGCTGGTGAGCGGCTCCATTACGGTGGAGGTGGAACCGTTCCATCCCCTGGAGGCCCAATTCGCTTTGCCCCGCTTCGGGCGTGTGGGCCAACCCTTCGTCGGGGCGATCGTCGCGACGGGCGGCGTGGGCAAGAAACGATTCAGTCCGGTGCGCCTGCCCGCGGGCCTGAGTTCGGATGCCGACTCGGGCGCGCTGGCTGGCACGCCGGTCGTCAAGAACGGCAGCGCCATCGAGGTCCGTGTTCAGGACGACTCAACGAATGTCCTGCTCCGCACTTCGGAGGCACACTGGCGCGGCGTCATCGATGCCTTGCCGACAACCTCTATCTTGGGAGGGAATCCATCGCCATGAATCCCGTCGTTCGCCTGCGTTTGGCGCCTGGCGCCCACTGGTTCGTTGGGGCTTGGGCCCTTGCCGGCGCGCTGGTTGCGGTCGCTGGAACGGCATCTGGGCCGCTGCAATCCGGACGCGGAGACAAACCGCCCGCCGGCCCCGTCCATCGCCTGCCGGATGCCCGCGCAGGCGAGCCTTACGAGTATTTTGTGGCCGTGCAAGGGCTCGTCGAGCCGATCCAATACCGATGGACTGGGAGTCTGCCCCAGGGCCTGAAGACTTCCGGCGCCCGTTGTTGGGGCACGCCTGTCGGCCCCGCCGCGGAGGCGGTCAGGCTCAACCTCACCGTCACCGACGCGCTTACGTCCTTCGGTCCTGTGGTGTTGACCGGACGAGTCGGTCCGGCGATCGCGCTCCCGCTGCAGATCGCGACGGAGATGACGCTTGCCGATATTCCAGACCTGGTGGCTGTGAAGGGCTGTCCTTTCGCGTTTCGTTTTGCCGCGGTCGGCGGCGTGCTCCCGTATCGCATGCAGGTCGAAGGCGCCTGGCCGGACGGCCTGTCGTTCGACGCCCGCTCGAACCGAGTCTTCGGCGTGCCGGAGCGCACCGGACGGTTCGCGCTGCGGCTGAAGGCGCGCGATTCCAGCCCGAGCGCAAGGACGATCGAGAGCCAAGTCAACCTCACGGTCTTGCCGGCCGGAGGCTGGGATTCGCCCCTGGGCATCTTGATTCTGGCCGTTAGTGTGGCGGCTGCCATCGGGAGCGTGGCATGGGGGACCTTCCGGGCGAAGCGTTGACCCGGTCCCCCTTGGGCGATCCCCTTTTTCCTTGTGCGCCGCCGCTGGTGTGCAAGATTCCGCCGTGCTGCAGGTCGGGGCTGGGGGGCGGGAGTCGTAGAGGCGGCCGCAGTCCCGAACCTGGATTGCGCAGGGACGACAGAGGTACCATGGCAGGGGAAGGCCAGATTTACGCGTTGCTTGTGGGCGTCAACCGGTACGATTCGCCCGAGGTACCCCCCCTCCGCTACGCAGTCGAGGATGTGTTCGCGCTTCGGGAGTTCATGCAGCAACGACTTGGGCTCAAGAAGAAGCGCTGCCTGCTCTTCACCTACCCCCCCCGCGCGGAGGCCTCCCCAGCCTCCCGCTCGAACGTGTTGGGCGGCTTTGGCGATTTGTCACGACTGCGGATGGGGGAGCAGGACACGTTCATCTTCTACTTTGCCGGCCACGGCTTCGAGCTCGAGGAGGAGACGCACCTCCTGACCTACGATTCGAAACCAAGCCCGGCGGGTGTCTTGAGCGAAACCGCCATCTCGCTGGCGAGGTTGAAGGCACTCCTGCGCGGCATCCGCGCCGGGCAACAGTTGATTATCTTGGAGGCCTGCCGCAACGCCCCGAGACCGCTGAGCCGCGCCACCGGGTCGTTGCGGTGGAGCGAGGCCATGTCGCGGGATATCCTCGAGCTGGTGCGCGACCCTTCCGCCGCGGCGAGCC
Source organism: Verrucomicrobiota bacterium (assembly GCA_016871715.1). Lineage (GTDB taxonomy): Bacteria > Verrucomicrobiota > Verrucomicrobiia > Limisphaerales > J093 > VHCO01. The sequence goes on along the minus strand of VHCO01000031.1, from coordinate 22,404 downwards.
CCACCGCGCGGCGCGCCCGGGCCATCCTGAGCTCCTGCTGGGAGGGCCAGTTGTCTTACGAATACCCGCAGGAGAAACGCGGGTGGTTTTGCCACAATCTGCTCGAGTTTCTGCGGGAACAACCGCAGGGGGTCGTCCAGTTCACCCAGCACCTGGCGGAGGACTTGGGCAAGCGGATGAACCAGAATGCCCTCATCCACTACCGCGCTGCACTCGACCAACGACCCCATCTCGAAACCGATGGTGGACCGGTCCACCTCCGCCTGCGCGAGCCGGCTGAATTCCCGTCGGACGAGAGCGCCTTCATCACCCAGGATCGGCGCCGGCGCCGACGCCGGCGGGCGTGGATCCTGTTGCTCACCGCGGGTCTGGCTTTGGGGGCCGGCTTCGGGTGGAACTACGCCGATCCAGCAGGCTGGGCCGGACTCGTAGCCCGCCTCGAGGATGCCTGGGCTAAACTCACGGGAGGTGACCCGGTCCCCCCACCGAACGAGCTGCCGGGCGAGGATCCCAAGCGCCCGCCGCCGCCGAGTGCAATTGCGGCAATCGTCCCGCCACCGACCAACCCGTTCCCCCAGCCGGGACGAGCATGGACGAATTCACTGGGCATGGTTTTCCTACCGCTGCCTGGAACGGGCCTGCTGCTTGCCCAGTGGGAGACTCGCGCGATGGACTTCGACGTTTACCGGGCTGCGCTGAACCTATCCGCCAACCGCCTTTCTTATGCCCAGGGAACCAACCACCCGGTGGCGGGCGTGAGTTGGACCGACGCGCAGGGGTTCTGTCGTTGGCTGACCGACACGGAAGTCCAGACCAACCTCATGACCGGCACTCAAGCCTATCGCCTCCCCACCAAGCTGGAATGGTGTCTGGCCCTCGACCCGCCCGCCCAGCCGCCCAGCACTCGAATCTTCCCCTGGGGCGACGATTGGCCGCCTCCCAGAAACGCGGGCAACCTGGCGGACCTCGACTTGTGGCGGGCAACCGGGTTGAGGTACATCCCAGACCTGCGGGACGGCTACGCCTACACGGCGCCGGTGGGGAGTTTTCCCGCCAACCCACTTGGCTTTTTCGACCTGATAGGGAACCTGCGCGAGTGGGTGGACGGGCCGGCGGGAGCGGGTCAGCACCAGACCGTGGGTGGCGCCTGGGATTCGTGCACGCGAGAAGAGCTTCGGCTCAACAACCCGGTCGAGTTGCCGGATGAGAGCCGCCGAGAGAATCTCGGTTTCCGGTGCGTGCTGGATCTCGGGCCGGTCCGCGGCGCCGCGGCACGCTGACTAGAGGCGTCCTTCCGGCCTCCACTCGACGAAGTACAACGCCCAGCTCTCCTCGCCGCGGCGCTGCGCTTCGCGGTTCGAGATGAAGTAAATGAAGGTCTTTTGGTTGTCCCAACTCACCATGGGGAACGAATAGAAGGACGAATCCTGCACCACCCGGGTCGGCGACCCCGAGCCGTCCGCGTTGATCAGCCGCAGCCCGAAACTCTTGTTGGCGGGCTCGGCATAGATGATCTGTTTGTCGCCCGGCAACCACGCCGGCGCGGCACCCGTAGCCAGCGCCCCTTCCGAGACACCGGTTTGGGCGTCCATCAGGCAGATGCGCCCGCTGGTGGACACATACGCGATCTTAGCGCCGTTGTACGACCAGGCCGGGCTGTGCCCGCCCTCCCCCAAACGCGAGAAGGTGCCGTCCGCCCCTTGGACCATGATCTTGGGCTCGCCGCGGACCGCGGCGTTCGAGGGGTAACGCGTGAAGGCCAGCCGGGGGTGACCGCCGTCGCTGGGCGTGAACACCGCCGGCTCGAGGTCGATCCCCGGCTGCGGCGGGCTGACCTCGGCCAAGACCAGGCCGGCCTTGGTCGGCTTGCGAAAAATGCGGTACTCACCCCGCTCGCGGTTCGAGGCAAAGAACACCCACTCGCCGTCCGTGGTGATGCAAGGTTGGAGGTCGAACGTGTCGTGCTTATCGCCGATGGTCGTCAGCCGCCGCACGACGCGCGCCGGCGGGGGCTGGACCATGACGATCTCGCTGCCGATGATTTCCGCCGGGGCGTCTCCGCGCATCGCTCGCTTGGCCACTGCCACCACCACCGCCGTAGGCTTGCCTTTCTCGATCGGGCTCGAGACCACGCCGAAGCGGTCGGCGATGAATAGCTCATCCGGCTCGAGAAACGGGCTAAACGGACTCACCGCCGCCGTGGCGCTGATCGCGGAATTGACGTCCGTCACCTCGAGCCGCACCTGGCCGCGGTCCACAACCACCCGCCGCCACGGCACGGGCAGGAAGCGCAATGCCTGCAGGTTCGTCACGGCCAGTCGACCCTGGAGCTCCTCGAGCTTGTTCCAGGTGATCAGAGTCGTGAAGTTCGTGCGGGCTTCGGCCGGCAGCGGCGGCAAGTACTCGAACCCCTCCTTGGCGACGGCGATTTCGTTCGTGCTCCATGGTGCACCGGCGTCTGCCCGGCGGAACGTGAGCTGCACCTCCGCCGGCACGCCAGGCCCGGCCACGCCAACCAGAACCCCGTTCAGAAGCACCTGCGCATCCCGCTCGTTGGTCTCGACCTTGAGCACGCCGGCCCGCTGCACCTCGACGGGGAGCAGTTGCACCAGCCGGCGACCACCGACCAGCGGCAAGGCCTCAGCCTCGGTCATGCTCAGGAACGTCTGGGCGGGCGTGTGACCCTCCTTCTCCGCACGGACGGCGACACGATTGAACTCGGCCTGCGAACTGTCCCGGCTGAAAAGGAACTGGGTCTGGGCATCGACCATCGCGTTGTCGACGTAGTACTGCGCCCCGGCCCCCGCGCTCAACGCTACGGGCACGGCTTTGCGCAGCAGCGGGAGCTCGCACCGCAAGACCATCTCCTCTTTCGCGTCCTTCGAGTACTCACGGGCCTGGAGTCGAGTCACCGTATAGGCGCGCGGCTCGTGGTCGGCCGCCGAGACCGTCACTTGCAGCGGCGGATCATCGACGAACCTGAAATCCTTCAGCGTGTGCGGCGTTCGCCCCACGGTCGCTCCGTTCACCGTCACGGCGGCGGCGGTGGGCACCGACTCGATGCGCACCGTGCGCTTGGTCGAGGCGGCGTGGAGCGACAGGGACGCAAGGAGGCACAGGCCCAAGACCCCGCGCCAAGTCCATGGCCGCGAAGAGAGAGAACTCCTGCTCGAGGATCTCAACTGAGTCATGGGGCATTCCCTACACTTCTGGGGCAGGAAAAGCAACGCAGTTCCGCGGGGTCCATGAGCGGAAGGGCTTCTTAACCCGTCTCGCGGATCCGCAGCGGGGCAGCGTCTTGGTCAGACACTTGTCGAAGGCCTGTCAGCCGCGATGGACGCCGGCTCATCGTGCGCGCAATGTCCCAAGTGGCGCTGTGGAGCGAGTCAGCGCTGTGAATTGGCGCGGCGCCTCAGCGGCCTTTCAAGGACTCCGCGCAGACCCGCTTGGCCAGCTCGTGGTCACCAATCCTGTGGCGCCTGCCGTCAAGGCGTGGCGGGAGCCATCTCTTCCCACCAAACGGCCCCCGCCGCGGTCGGAACCGGCTCGGGTCGGCCGCGCAGAGCCCAGGAAGCGTCGATGAGCCGGCGACCAGCCTTCAGAGAGATGGGCGGCGCATGTGGGGCGTACTGGGGAATGCTCCCGACATGCACGCGATTGAGGGAGTGAGGTTGATCGAGCTTGGCGCCGGCATGGACCCTGCCTTCGCGTTGAGCGGTCACCGCCAGTTCCCGCTCCTGCGCTACCGCATCCCTGAAGTCTGCCTGAGCCCGGTACCGCGCGCGCCAGCGCGCCTCCGAGACAATGTTGGACACCACCAAGCACCGCGCTTGGTCTTCCTCAGGCGGTCGTTGCTTGGACAGCGCCTGCAACGTCGTCCGGGGGACTTCCACGATACCGAGCGGGATGGCATTGGTGCCCCAAAGCAGTTCGTGGCCGAAGTAGAAGGCCATGCTGTTCAAGGGCTGTGACGCAGCGCCCTTAGACCCGATCTGCCAACCTGGCCCTCCGTCGCCAGGCCTCCATTCGCCCCAGCGTGGAGCGTGGAGGAAGCGCAGCTTGCCCGCCGCAAGATCGTGGTCCGTAGCCGTGTCCACCGCACGCCCAGGCGCGAGGTTCGGCGAGGTCCAAGGACCGACGAGCCAAACGTCGCCCACCACGACGTTGGTGAGCAGCACTTGGCCGGTTCGGCCCAGGACTTCGAGGGTCTCGGGGCCGCCGCCTTCCAGGTGCCCAAGACCGATCAGCCAGCGCCGGTCCGTGCCGACCTTCTCGCCGCTGTCGCTGGGGTGCGTCCGATTGCGAAACCGCACCCGAACCCGGTCGCCCGGTTCTCCCCAACCCCAGATGACGGTCTGGGGCATGGGCGGCCGCGCTTGCTGCAGCACCATGTTGTCCGAAAACCAAGGGGGTAGCTGGATCCCGCCCGCACCCGCGCGGGTGCCTGAGCCCTCTCCGGAAGCTTTGGGCTCCTCGGCTCCGAGGGCGACGACGCTAACCGTGAGGCATGCCAGCAGCCGCGCGGCGGACCACGCGCCGGCGCGCGAACGCAAGCCCACATCTATACCGCCGGATGGGCAGGCTGGCCCCTTGCGTTGTCGGTACCGGGTGAGGGGGTGGAAGGGGGCTAACCGCGAGGGGTAACGCGAATTCATGGCGCACGATTTAGCGTGGCAAACCGCAAATGTCCAGTCCGCGCTGGCGGGAGGAGAGGACCCGAGGCCGTGCGCAACTCAGTGGGCGATGATGACTCGGAATCCAATCCGGTCACTGCGCTCGGTCGGTCCGAACTCGCGCCGGCGGGTGGTCTCCATCTCCGTGAAGTCCCAGGTCGCCCAACTCCCCCCGCGGGCGCTGGGCCGCGGGGCGCGGAGCGCGTCGTTGCTGGCTCCGTCCAGACACCATTCGGCGGCGTTTCCGCCGAGGTCATAGAAACCTCCCGGCCGGTTGGGCCGGAAGGAGCGGACCGGACTCGTGCGCGGAAAGCTATCGACGTACTTCGACCGCGGCAGGGTGACCCAATTCGGGGGCCACTGGTCGTCGCGCGTCGAGACGGTGGCGTAATTGCCGGCCATGGCCGCAGCCTCGTCTCCCCACGGGTACTGGCTGCCGCCCGCCAGGAGGGTCCACTCGGCGTTGGTCGGGAGACGATAGGCCAAGCCCATCGCCAGTCCCTCCGCGCCGGCGTCGTACAACCTCCGCTCGGTCTCGGTCAGCCAACGGCAGAAGCCCATCGCATCGGCCCAATCCACGCCCACCACCGGGTGTTCGGGAAAGAGGGCTTTGTCCCGGGTTTCCGGGGCATAGCCGGGTTGCTCCCAAGTATGGCTCGCCGAATCCTCCTCGCCCTGCGCCGTGATGACTTTCATCCGGCTGGTTCCCGGAGCGACCAGGCTCGTGTCGGCGAACGCCCGGTAATCCCGTCGCCGCGTCTCGGTCTCGCAGGCCCAAAAATCGCCGACAGGCAAGAAGACCATGCCGATCGAATTGGTCCAACGCTCCCCGACCTGGGGTGAACGCCGGGGCAAGAGGGTGTGCGTTAGCCTGCGCGAGCGGATGGCGCTTTTCCCCGGCACGGACCCGGACTGGGGGACGAATTGCACAACGCTGGTCACGGGGATGTGCCCGGCGGCTTCGGCCACCAACATGTAAAGCTGCTGGTTGCGCGTGAGCATCTGGACCTTCAAGGTGTTCGGCCCCTCCATGATCGTATCCTTAAGCTGCTGTTCGACCCCGTAGAAATCCCGCTGAAAGATGCGCTCCGGCACCGGGCTGATGACCCAATCGACAGCTTCCCGGACACCGAAACGCAACGACACTTGGTTGTCCCCCGGCGCAAGGCTCACCGCCCGGTTGAGGGAGTCACCCGGACGGTTCCTCGCCTCGACGATGTAACCGCCAGGCGGCAAACCGGGCAGGTCGGTCCATTCCTGCCGCACGCCTAACATGGCCACCCGATACCAATTGGTGCCGGCAAATTCACGGCTGGCCCCGGGCGCCAGGTAGTCCGGGGCCCGAGCGGGGCTGCGACCCCACAGGGAACAATCCCTCAACAGTTGGTCGGACTGGACCTGCACCCGCATCAGGGCCTGGACCTCGACCTCCGTCGAGAAGTGGGTCTCGAAGGCGCCAATCTCGAGCGAGCGAGACCGATAGCCCTCTCGGCTCAGGGTGACTGAGTACTGCCCGGGCGCCAGATTGTTGAAGACCACCGGATTCACGCCGACCACCACCTGGGTCGAGACCGGTAGGCCTTGCTCGGCCAGCACGACCGTTGTGCCCGCCGGGCGAACGGTCAGCGACACCACCCGGCCGGCGGTCGATGTGGGCGCTTGGCCGGGGGTGACGCTGCCCTTGCCCGCCGGGTTGAGCAGGGCTTTGGCCCCTCTGGGCCAGAAACCGAGGCCGGCCACCAGCGCCAGCAGAACGAGAACCGAGCACACGCCAATCCAGAGCCGACCACGCCCGCGGGAACCGGGGACCGTCTCATCCTTCGGTTCGACTACCGGTTCCTGCACCTCGCCCGGAGCGGGCGCAGCGAATACTGTCGCCCCACGGGCGAGGCGGCGGCGCAGGCTCTTGAGGTGCGGGGCGACGGTCTCAGGATCGTACTGGGCGGCCTTGAGCAACGTCGACAGCGCTCCCTGCGGCGAACCGCGCTGTTCGAGCAGAACCGCCTGGCGGAGCAACTCGGCAACGCTCGCGACAGCGGTTTCGTTCGGGGGCGGACCTGCCTCCCTCAGACGCGCACCGCCGCCCGAGCTCGAGGTCTCGCCAGCCTGGCCGGCCTCTCCGAGCGACCGGACCGAGCCCTGGGCGAGCGTGATCGTCCCCTGGCCTTCGCAGATGCGTTGGGGCTGCTGGGAGAGCCCGCGGGCGGCCGCCCAATCGTTGACCTTCTCGAACACCCATTGGTAGACGCCGTCCGCGGTCAGGCGGCCTTGGCTGTCCGGGACACATTCGCCTTCCAAGGCGGCCGCGAAGAAGTGCGAGAAGGCACCCTGTTCGACCTCGTCAAACTCATAGGAGCGCTCGTTCTTGTTGCAGGAGGTGATCGTATAGATGCCCTCCCCCGCGGCCAGCGCCGCTAGCATCCCCGCCGAAAGCGCGTTCACATCGCGCCCCGCCCCAGAGTGGCAGGTGTCCAGCACCAGGATCTTCTGCCGGGCCCGGCACTGTCGCAGTTTCTCCTGCACGTAGTGAACTGGGATACCGGTCTGCTCGAGCGTATGGTACTGGGCATCCTGCGGCACCAGGTAGCACTTCCCATCCCGCTCGATGCCGTGGCCGGCAAAGTACACCAACACGGTGTCCTGGCTGCCAGGCCGGCTCAACCACGAGGCCAGCCAGCCAATGATGTTCGTGTAGGTGGGGCGGTGCCCTTGCTCCGCGTCATCCGACATCACCAAAACCCGCTCGAACGTGAAGCCGGCATCGCCCGCAGGCAACGCCGCCGCCACCCGCCGGCAGTCCCGGACGCAGTACTTCAGTCTCCCGAGGCTCCGGTCGTAGCCGTTGATCCCGATGAGGATCGCCCACTTGGCGGCTTGGCCTGTGGTGTCCATGGACGGTCAGAAGGAGGTGAAACTCGACCAAGCGCGTGCGGCACGGCTTGCGTCGCCCGATCCGAATGAAGCTCGTGCCAAGCTACCAGCATCCCGGCAGACCAGGCGCAGCCCCAGACAGGTCCTCCTCCCCATCGGGCGTCTCGCGGGCACCACGCGCCCCCAACCTGCGAAAAGGAAGCTCATCCAAACAAACCAGGCACACGGATGAACGCGGAGGCTAATGGGGACCTGGACCGGACGTCAAGCCCCGCTGCCAACGGCGCGGTGCACCGGCGCGCCCGGCGCCGATCCCCCTCGGACGCCTCGGCGACCTCTCCGACTCCCACCGGCGCCGCTGAATGAGATCGGGGTGTCCACCGTATTGAGTCACGCTAGCCTGGGCTGGCGCTTGACCATGACACGATTGAACACTCCGCTAATGGGCTTCACCGACTCCAGCCTCGAGCCGGCTTGCCTCCCGCAGTCGGATCCCGCCAACGTCGCCCCTCCCCGCCGGGTGCTCACCTTCGCCAGCGAAGTCGAGTACCTCGCGCGGTGCATGCTCGATTGCCCCGACCGCGAGACCGGGGGCGACTGTTTTGGCTTCTGGACACATACGGGTTGTCCGGCCATCCAGTACGTCATCGGCCCGGGGCCCGAGGCGCGGGGCACGGCCACCTTCTTCACCCAAGACCGCGGATTTCTCAAAGCCTGTGGCGACTTGCTCATCCACGAGTACGGCTTGCAGCACATCGGGGAGTGGCACAGCCACCACCGCCTCGGGTTGGCTCGGCCCAGCGGCCACGACAGCGACACCGTCCGCCGCGCGATGATCGGCTATGGCTTGGGCCGCTTTTTCCTGATCATCGGCACCTTGGGCGACGCCGCTCCCCAACTGAACGGTTTCCTCTACGAACGTGGCCCTCGGCCCCGACCCGACGAGGTCGAGTGGATGCTCTTGCCCGGCCTCAGCCCGTACCGCGAGCGCATCGGCGGCCGTTTAGATGGCTGGAACTACTCTCCCGCGACTCCGCCAGGGTCCGTCCCTGCCAACCGGCTTCGCCTGCTCCGGTCCGTCGTGGCGGCCAAGCCGGAGTTCAAGCGGCACCACTGGCTCAACGCCGAGGTCGGTCAACAGGAACTCCGCTTCTATTACGATTGGATTCGCGACCGCTGCCCCGGCGCCGAGATCCGCCTCGGCCGAGACGAAACGGTTCGAATCCTCTTCGAGTTGGAGGATCAACCTGCGGCGCTAGTCTATCCGCCGGACTACCCCGCCGCCGGCTTCTTCTTCGTGAGCCAAGACCAGGTCGTGGGGCCCCCGCTCGATTTCCCCGCGTTCGTTCCCCCCGCCGGCGCCGCCTCGCCGCTGGCTCAGGCCCCGCCGCTGCCGCCGCAGGCGGGGCCAGCGGATTGACCCTTCGCCAGCCCCCGAGCTCTTGCACCCTTGAAGCCACACAACCCGGACGTATCCACAGCCCCTCTCCAGCCATGGACTCCACCCGCTATCGCATCGAGAAGACCATCCTCGAGCAGAACTTCTCCCGGCGGTCCGCCTTCGTAGACCGTTACAATCCGGAAACCTTCAGCCTGCGCGTGGGGCTGAAATGCTCGTCCGGCCAGGCCTATCAACTGCGCATCCGAATCCCGCCCGACTACCCCAACTCGATCCCGCGCGCCTACGTGATGACGCCGGCGGACCTGCGGGATCGCGCCGGGCAGAGCCTGGCCCAACGCTCCCCTTCGCACGACATGCACCTGCTGAGCCCGGACGGAAACCAGATTCAACTGTGCCACTACAAGCCGGCTAACTGGCATCCGAATGTGACCCTGTACAAGGTTGCCTTGAAGTGCTTGGTCTGGCTCGAGGCCTATGAAAACCACATGCTGACCGGCAAACCCATCGATCACTTCCTCCACTCCTGAATTGAATAGGAACGCGGAACCGGCCGTATCGCCTTCCGAACGCCTCAACACCATGTCTACCAAGAACAGCAAGACAGCCGCCCTGGGCGAGGAACTGGCGTCCCAGAATGCCGGCCACGTCACCGAGAACACGCTCCAGTTCGACCCCCGCACGGGCGAGCTCGTGGTGGTGAACAAACAGGACCTCAAGGCCCTCGACCCCGACGTGACCGTGGTCGACCAGATCGCCACCGACGGCTTCGCACTACCCCATTGAGGACGCCTCATGCATCCCCTGGTCTACGCCGACGAATCCCAAGTGCAGGCGCTCTTCCGTCAGGTCTCGCCGCGCCGCTGGCGCTTCAAGGGCGTCGCCTACGAGTGGCGTGGCGAGGGCGTCTTCCATGTGTTTGCCCGCACCCCCGCCGTCGCCCCATCCGGCTATCCGCTGGGCTGCTTTTTTGCGTTCCCGCCGGAGGGTAGCCAGCCCGAGCCAACCGAGGCACGCGTCGTCCAGGAGGTTCGCGCCGAGCTCGGCTCGGCCGGGATGCCTTTTCGTCAGGCCGTGCTTTCCGTCTTCCACTGGCGCAACGGTAGCCTCGCGCCCCATGCCTGCCTCTGCGCCCCGGACCGCAAGGTGGCCTGCGACCTGCGCTATGTCCCAGCCCACTCGGAGCTCTATTCCCGCAGCCGCGGGTTGCTCGAGGTCGAGGCGCTCGAGCGCAAGCGCGTGGTCATCGTCGGGCTCGGCAGCTTCGGCTCTCAGATCGCCATCGAGTTGGCCAAGGCCGGCGTCGGCCGCTTCGATCTGCTCGACTTCGATCGCCTCGAACTGGCCAACCTCGCCCGCCACACCGGCCGTATCCAGGACCTGGGCCGATTCAAAACCCGCGTCGTGCGAGACGCGATTCTCTCGAAGAACCCCTTCTGCGAGGTCCGCACCTTCGAGGTGGACATCAACCGGCGCCTCCCGCTCCTGCGCCAGCGCTGTGCCGGCGCCGACCTCGTCATCTCTGTCACGGACGACAACGCCAGCCGCTTCAACGTCAACCACTTCGCCCTCCAAACCGGCCGCACGGCCCTCTTCGGTCGTGCCATCACCCGCGCCGCCGGCGGCGATGTCCTCCGCGCTCGCCCAGGGGCTGGCCCTTGCTTGAGCTGTCTCTTCGGCCAAGGCCTGCTGCAAACCCCCGCCGAGGTCTCGACGATCGAGCAGGCTCGCCGGGACCTGCCGGCCTACACCGCACCGGATCAGCTCCAAGCGACCGTTCAGGTCGGCCTTTCCTCGGACATCCTGCCCATCACCAACATGATGGTGAAGCTGGCATTAGTCGCCTTGTCCGAAGGCACGGCCGCCGGCATGCAGTCCGTGGCCGAAGACCTGGTGGCGGACTTCTATCTCTGGGTGAATCGTCGCGACCTCATCTACCGCGCCTGGCCCCGCATGGAGTACTTCTACAACCGCAACTCGATCCTCCGCTGGTACGGCATCCGCACCCAGCGCGATCCCGCTTGTTTGGTCTGCGGTCAGCTCATCTCGGGCTGATCCTCTCCCCCCCACCATGAGCAAGCGCCTTGTCTTCGATCCCCGAACCGGTGAACTCATCGATGAGGTCGTCATCTCGCCCGGGGCGAAGCCCTCCTCACACCCGCCTCCGGGTCGTGCGCTCGCGCGCCCTTCCCCACCCTCGGCCTCCACCAACCGGTCGTCGTCGCGAACGCCGGCGAGACCGTCAAGGCGCAGCCGGCGCCGTCTTCAGCTTCTCGTCCTGCTGCTTCTGTTGGCCGCCGCCGGCTACCAGCATCGCGACAGGCTCGCGCCCCTGGCCAACGCACTCGGCGCCAAGGCAACCGCGCTGCTGACTGCGTTCCGCGCCAAACCGTAACCGCAGAGATCGAGAGTCGAGATTCAGGATTTGGGATTTGGGATCGAGGGCTCGCAGAGCTCGCCCCTCCAGGGTGGACTGCCCTGGAGGGCGGAGCTCCGCGACGCCACGGTTTCCCCGTCGGATTCCACACCGCGGACTTGCGACTTGCGCTCTGTGATTCGAGGGCTCGCAGAGCTCGCCCCTCCAGCGCGGACCGCCCTGGAGGGCGGAGCTCCGCGACGCCACGGTTTCCCCGTCGGATTCCACACCGCGGACTTGCGACTTGCGCTCTGTGATTCGAGGGCTCGCAGAGCTCGCCCCTCCAGCGCGGACCGCCTTCGAGGGCGGAGCTCCGCGACGCCATGGCTTCCCCGTCGGACTCCACACCGCGGACTTGCGACTCGCGCTCTGTGATTCGAGGGCTCGCAGAGCTCGCCCCTCCAGTGCGGACTGCCTTCGAGGGCGGAGCTCCGCGACGCCACGGTTTCCCCGTCGGACTCCACACCGCGGACTTGCGACTCGCGCTCTGTGATTCGAGGGCTCGCAGAGCTCGCCCCTCCAGGGTGGACCGGTTGGGCCTTGGCTGAAACGCGAGCTACTGGTCTGCGCACCGAACGCACGGGGCCTTCGCCATTATCTTGGGGCCAACGCCATTACCACGTCGTCCTTTCGCCGTCTCTTTGAGATCCGGAAGCACTCGGTGCCGGCAGACCCGTGTGGTGTTTCCAGTCTCCATATTCACCTCCGCGCTCGAATACAGACTTCTTGACCAGCCAGTTGACGAGAGTACAGTCCGGCTATAACGCACAAAAATGGGTCTAATAGCGCATATATTACTTGTAAGCTCCAATGACAATGCGCGAACGCAGAGGCTGGACTGTTGTGTCCTTAGCGGTCACGGTAACGGTCCTCTGGTTGGTTCTCGCTCACTTCTCGCGCACAATCACAGAAGCACGGAACCTGTGCGATGATGCTATGGCTCCTTTCCGACCCCCACTTCCCCACAACGCTACAGTGTTTACCTTTCGTCTTCACAGTCACCCTACCGCAGGCGAGTGGCCAGGATTCGCGCTGGGGTGGATGATTGATTACAGAAGCCCTGGCACGGCAGACGGTGTGACATACTATGTCAATCTCTCGGGTGACGTCATTCATGCAGAGCCGATCGGATGGATGAGCGTGATTGAGAAGCACCAGGAGAAGTCACATCCTCCATCCCATCCATCGCAACCGGCGGAGAGCACCGAGCCTCGAGCCACGTTGGGAGACAGTTCGAGAGCGTCTCGTGCGCTCCAGCGTTCCTGCCGGCGACGGTCGCTCGCCTCTCAGGTTCGGGGACACCATGAGCGCACGCCTCGCCATCGACGTCCTCTTGTTCTTCCCGGTCTCCGCCCGGGCGAATCCGGTGATGATTGACGGCCAGTCGCTGATTGCGCTCGGTATGGTGGCCTTCTGGGCGTTGGCGATTGAATCGGGCATTGCCACATTCACCCTGGTTTCATCCGGCCTCCTGAGACTGCCGTCGTTCTGCCACCATCCTGAGCGGTAACATGAGCGATTGCCAGATCATTGACACCAATGCAGCCACCATTGGCGGGTGCAGCTTGTGTGGCAATAAGAACGCCAGCAATCTGGGGTTTCGTCGGAAAAGGGATTGGCTCAAGGATCGCTATGCCGAAGGGCTAAGATACAAGGTCCTCCGCTCGGCGAAGTCCGGCGATATTGGAATGATCGAGTACACCCTCGGCGACCATGCTTGGCGGCCGGTGGAGGCCAAGGGTTACCTAGTCATCCATTGCTTGTGGGTCAAGGGTCATCACAAAGGGAAAGGACTCGGGTCTCTCCTCTTGGACAATTGTCTCGAGGACGCGCAGAGGAGCAAGTGCCGAGGGGTTGCGGTCGTGACTAGCTCCGATAGTTTCATGGCCGGAAGTGCTTTGTTCCTCAAAGCGGGCTTTGTCTCGGTCGACCGCCTCCCTCCCTACGATCTGCTCGTCAAGAGACTTCAGAAGACCGCCCCCAATCCACGGTTCATCGTCGACCAGGAACGACTCCCTAAGAGGTACAGGAAGGGCCTGACGATCCTGGTTGCCGATCAGTGCCCGTATGCCGCTCAATCGGCGGGGAGGATTGCGAAGGCGTCCAGGACGTTGGGGCTCGAGCCGAGAGTCGTTCGAGTCCGGAGCGCCAAGGCCTCCAGAGAGCTCCCCACGCCCTATGGCGTGTTTAGCATCCTCTACGATGGGAAGCTCATCGCGGCGCGCCCGATCAGTGCAACGAGGTTCAGGAGCATCATGCGCGGGAATGCAGACGCCTGCCGGCAACGAGTCCTGGCATAGCGGTGAACTGGGTTCGCCGCTGTTCGGCCCGCCGGCCGCCGGTTGGCTGCTGCAGAACACCCATTAGCTCGGTGCGTTGAGCGCGCCTTTGACGCGGAGGGCGATGCGGAGGACGCCCTTGACGGCGCGGGCCGGTTAGGGGAGCAATCCGAACGATGAACACGTTGAGTTGGCCGGAGGGATTGGTGGACGCACTGCGAGTGGCCCGGTCGATCGTCGTGATGACCGGTGCGGGCATCTCGGCCGAGAGCGGGATCCCAACCTTCCGCGACGCCTTGACGGGTTGGTGGAGTCGGTTTGGCGAGCCGTTGCCGAGCCAGGCCCTAGCCGCAGCCTACGCGGCGGTCGAGGGCTGCGAGGTGTTCTTTTCTATTGGGACCAGTGGCCTGGTCTATCCCGCCGCAGGTCTGGCCGAACTCGCCGTCGAACGCGGCGCTCGGGTCGTCGAGATCAACCCCGAACCCACGAGGCTGAGCGCGCAGGCGGACTGGTCCCTGCGCGCGCGCGCAGGCACAGTGTTGCCCCGCTTGGTGGAACAGGTGCTGGCCGAGGGCTCATCGGCAGGCGCCTCGCCCTCGTAGGCTGGCGGGACGTTGGCTCGACCGCATGAGAGGGCCAAACCGGTGTCAGGGCAGCCGTCCCGTCACCGGTTCCAGGTGGTCAGCATGAGCAACGGGTTTGCCGTCGGCTAAGACGCGCAAGCCGCGCCCGCGCCGGTACCGGGAGCCGTCGGCATCCCAAAGGATGGTGAGGCGGTGGCCGTGATAAGGCACGCCATCCAGACAGAACCACGGCCAAGTGCCTTCGGGCAGCAGGGGGTGAACTTCGACCACGTCATCGGTGCGCGGACGTAGGCCGATGACGCCGGCGATAAGCAGGTCGGCGAAGGTGGAATGGTTGTAGTAGCGGCTACGTTCGTGGCGGCCTTTGAGCCAGTGGCCGGTGATCTCGTCGAGGTACTCTCCAATGTAGGGCCGGCCATCGAACCGATGCGAGCGCGTGTAGGTGAGGAAAGCCTCGAAGTAATCGCGCCGGGACACGGGTAGAATCCTTTCGGTGTCTTCGCCCCGGGCTGGTTCCGTCGAGGCGGGCGAGGAGGGACGCGTGGCTCGAGTGTGGTCGCGCAGGACGTTGGCCAACGCGCCCAAGGTCTGCGAGGTGGCAAACGGCCAGACGGCGCCGTCCCATTCGCATCGGCAGCAACCGTGACTACGGAACTGCGGGTGCCGGCGCTCGGCCGTGGTGAGGCCGCTGGGAGCGGAGAAGCCGCTGGGGTCGCTGAATTGCGCCCAAGCCACCTCGTAGCCTCGGCCCGGTTTCGGTAAACCGAAGGCCCACGGAATGAAACCGATGGCTTCGCGGACTTGGGCGAGGGAACCGTCTTCGTGTCGGACCTTGAAGAACTTCGCGGCGGGATCCCAGAGTTGTTCCTGGGTCAGGCCCCGGAGCGTTTCGGCCTTGGCCTGGAATTCGGTGGCCAGACCTTCCCGGCCAGCGAGGGTGGCGATGGCGGCGATGGCCCGCGCGTTGGCGAACAGGTAGCTGTTGATCGTCGGGCGCGCCTGCTTCGCCGTGCGCGAGCCGCTGATGGATTCTTCCATGCCGTCCTTGACGTCGTGTTGCCAGAAGAGGCCGTCCGGCAGGAGCCGTTCCGTTTCCCAGACCCGATAGTCGGCCGCCAGATCGTCCAGCAATCGCGTCACGAAGTGGTGGTCGCCGTTGACCAAGTAACGCTCCCACACCGCCGCAGCGAACCAACTACTGTACTGGTGAAAGTGCGGCTGCGGCTTGCCGTCGTGGCCGTAAAGCCAAAAACGGGTGTAGTCGTCCATGAATCGTCCGTCGTGCAGCCAACGCCCCTCGGCCAGGTGATGACCGACGGCGCAACCGATCGTGTTGTGGTTCCCCGCATGTTTCACCGGCACCAGGAACTCGGTCCAGACGAAGCCCTGAGGCGTCCACTTGAGATGCTTGCGGAACGACCACCAGCGAAAGTAGTAGATCTCCTCGACCTCCCGGTCTGGGCACTCGAAGCGCGGTATGTTCGCCGCTAACCACTCGAACGCCTGCGCGTTGCTCACGTGATGGGTCACGTTTTCGTCCTCCATCGTGTTGAAGCGGGCGATGTAGGGCGCAAACGCGGCGGCCGCCAGCAGGTACTTCTTCGGGTGGGTGCCGTTGAGGAACTCCTCGACGTTCGTGTAACCATCCTCGTCGGCGTCGGCGGTGGCATCGGTGGGATCCGCGCAATCCAGACCGTGTTGCTGCTCCCATTGGTCCGGCAGCCCGTCACCATCGGTGTCTGGGTAAGGTTCGCCGCGGTACTCGGGGTAGCCCCCCACCTGGTCGGGATGCGTGATGATGCCTTTCGAGAGGGGGTTGCCCACGACAACGTTGCCGGCCACATAGGCCTTGCCGAAGTTGTCCACGACGCTCCGGCTGCGTTCGGATTCGGGCTTGAGAAGGCGATAGCTGATGGGTTGGTCCCGCGGTGTGATCGGGCCCGGTTGGTAGTAATTGTCGATCAGGTTGCCCACCGGATGACCGCCAAGCGCGTCATTGCGGTCGCCCACCCACGTCGCCCCCCGCCGGAACCGGAGGTGGCGAATGACGACGTCGTGGGTCTCCACCTCGACCGTGTTGCCCGCGATGCACACACCGTCCCCGGGCGCCGTGGCGCCCGAGAGCGTCAGGTGCGGCGCGCGAATGCGCACGCGGTCCTCGAGCCGGATGATCCCCGCGACGTTGAACAACACGATCCGCGGGCCGCCCGCCTCGCAGGCCGCCCGAAAACTCCCCGGCCCGCGGTCGTTCAGATTCGTGACCACGATCACCCGACCGCCGCGCCCGCCCAACGCGTACCGGCCGCCGCCCCAGGCCCCCGGAAACGCCGGTATCAAGCCTTGCGGCAAATCCCCCGGCTCAGCCGCGCCTGGCAGGTAAGGTTTGCCCCGGGCGGCCCAGTCGCGAATGACGGGAAGCGCCTGCGCGAAGGCTTCGTCCGAGCGCCGGTCGGCCTGAGCCGCACGCGCAGCGGCTTCAGCGCGCACCGCAGCCGGCACTTTGGGATACTGCGCATCGGCCGACCCGAGCAGGCCAACCGTCAGCCCCAACAAGTGGAAGAGGCCAGTGAGGCACCACCTCAGGACGGAGCTCGGGCGTCCCGCCCGAGGCGACGCGGGCAAGCTGCTCGCGCCCCGGATTGGCCCTGCCGGCAACGTGTGTCGGGGTCCGAGGGCTGCAGCTCGGCTGCGCCTCTGGCCTAGCAGAACGATCGGAACCTGGGCGCTCATGCTCGGGGGCAGACCGAATCAAGAGCTTGGGAAGCGCCGCTCGACAAACTGGCGGATGACCGTCAGTTCTTCCTCGTCAGCGATCGTGTGGACCTTCACAAACTCGTGCCACTCGATGTTTAGCCCGGCCGCCTGGAGCTGTTGGACTTGCTGGCGAACGGGCCCGAGGGGGATCAGCGGGTCTTGGGTCCCATGCGTCAGGAGGAATTGTTGGTCGCGTGCCACAGGCGAAAACCCGCGCACGAGTTCGTCGAGCTGGTGGACGTAACCGCTGACACCCACCAGACCAGCTAGGCGCCGCGGGTAACGCGCCCCGACTTCGAGGGTCAGCAAGCACCCTTGCGAGAAGCCGAACAGGACGGTCTGCTCGGGCGCAAAGCCGCGCTGGGGCAGGTCGTCAAACAGCTCGAACAACAACCTGCGGCTGCGGTCGATGCCCGCGCCAGCGTCGCCGTAGATGTCGTACCACGAATAACCCCCGAAGTAGTCATCGGGCGCGTTGACGAGCAGGAAGTTCAGCCACGGCAACCGCAGCATTTGGGGCAACCACCGGTAACCTTCCATGCTGTCGCCTAAGCCGTGCAGCACCACCATTAGCCTGCCCGCGCTGCCGTTGCGGGCGGGTACCAACTCCGTATCGAGCATGGCGCGATTAAATCGAGCGGCCGGCGCTTGGCGAGGCAAAAGCGGCTCGGGGTGAATTTCCTAGGGCCCCTGGCGTCTGTAGGGCCGTGTTGTACAATCTGTGACTCGATATGATTACGATGAATCGTCGATCTGCACTTGGTTCGGGCGCCAGCGCGATGCTGGCGCTGGGTTTTACGGCTGCCACCATCGCGGCTGCTGCCGATTGGGCCCAATGGCGCGGTCCCAACCGCGACGGGCTCTGCGCCGAGACCGGCTTGCTCAAGAGCTGGCCGGCCGGCGGGCCGCCTTTGGCCTGGGAAGTCAACGACCTGGGCGGCGGGTACGCCACGGTGTCGGTGGTCGGCGACCGCATCTATACGGCGGGTGAGCAGGGCGAAGGCAACTCGGTGATTGCCCTCGAGCGGGCCACGGGCCGCGTGGTGTGGAGCACCAAGCTGGGGAAGGCCGGGGCGCCGGGCTGGGGCGGGTTCGGCGGGCCACGCTGCACGCCGACGGTCGCGGGCGATCTGGTCTATGCGATCGGCCAATACGGCGAGTTGGCCTGCTACGAGGCCGCTAGCGGCAAGGAGGTCTGGCGCAAACATTTTGTGACCGACTTCGGCGGTCGATTGCCCGAGTGGGGCTTTAGCGAATCGCCGCTCGTGGACGGGGACCGTTTGCTCTGCACGCCGGGCGGGAGCGACGGGATTGTGGTGGCGCTGAACAAGCGAACGGGGGCGCTGCTTTGGCGCAGCCAAGGATTCACGGATCCGGTGCAGTACTCGTCGCTGGTACCGGTCGAGATCGACGGCGTGCGCCAGTACCTGCAATTGACGATGGCAAGTGTCGGGGGTGTGGCGGCGGCGGACGGGAAGCTCCTGTGGCGGGCGGAGCGGAAGGGGAGTGTGGCGGTCATCCCCACGCCCATTTACCACGATCGGCACGTGTACGTGAGCTCCGGCTACGGCGTCGGGTGCAACCTGTTCAAGGTGGGTCGCGCGAGCGCAGACTTTGCGGTCGAGCAGGTCTACGCCAACAAGACGATCAAGAACCATCACGGCGGCGTCACCCTCCTGGGCGATCACCTCTACGGGTACTCGGATGGCGACGGTTGGACTTGCCAGGAGTTCAAGACCGGCAACTTGGTGTGGCAGGAGAAGGACAAGTTGCGCAAGGGCGCGTTGGCCTATGCGGACGGCCATTTCTACCTGCGCGAGGAGGAAAAGAGCGGCAGCAAAGTGGCGCTCATCGAGGCCACACCAGCCGGCTATCGCGAGAAGGGCCGCTTCGAGCAGCCGGATCAAAGCGGCAAAAACACATGGGCGCACCCCGTCATCGCGGGCGGCAAACTCTACCTGCGCGACCAAGACGTCCTGCTCTGCTACGACGTCAAGGCCAAGTAATCTCCCGATGAGCGGTCGGGGTAGATGACACATTGCAGGTAGGGCGCGCAGTCTTCTGCGCGCCCTAAACCACTGTGGACACAGGACGCCGCGGCGCGCAGAGGACTGCGCGCCCTACGGCCGAGTTGTAGTCCATCTCAGAGACTCATCAGTAAGCCTCGCTCAGGTACGGCAGTTTCCACGGCGCGCGGTAGCGAACGCTCACGAGCCGGTTCGCTTCCGCGTCGCCCACCACCCGCTCGGCGGCGTGGTCCCAAACGAGCTTGCGCCCCGTGCGCAACGCTAAGTTGCCCAAGTGCGCTACGGTCGAGACGTGGTGTCCGACCTCGAGGTTCTCGACCGGTTGTTGCCGTGACTTGACGCAATCCAGGAAGTTCCGCACATGGGCCGGGCGGGGGTCCGTACCGCCTGGGTGCTTCTTCGCTTCAAGGCTGTCTTTGCTGGGCTCACGCAGGATTTCCCAGCCGGCATCGTTAATGACCAGCGTGCCTTCGGTCCCGGTGAAGGCCATGCCCCAGGGCCGGTTGTACAAGCCCAAGCCCACGCCCACCTTGTGTTCCCAGACCAGGGTGTAGGTGGGGAACTCGTACACGGTGATCTGTGTGTCCGGCGTCTCGGAGTTGTCCTGGAGGACATACTTGCCGCCGCTGGAGAGAACGGCGCGGGGCGGCTCAGGCCCCATGGCCCAGAGCAACACCTGGATCAGATGCACGCCCCAATCGGTCATCAGCCCGCCCGCGTAATCCCAAAACCAACGGAAGTTGAAGTGGAACCGGTTCGGATTAAACGGTCGCTGCGGCGCCGGCCCGAGCCAGAGGTCGTAGTCCACCCCGGCGGGAACCTCCCCATCGGGCGGACTGCCAATCGGTCGGATCCAGTCCAAATAGGCCCAGGCGCGGACGAGCCCAACTTTGCCGAGCTTGCCGGATCGCACGAACTCAACGGCCTGGGCATAGGTAGGGCTGCTCAGGCGTTGGGCGCCCATCTGGCAGATCCGACCATGTCGCTGCGCGGCCTCGATCATCGCGCGCCCCTCGGCGATGGTCAAAGCCAGGGGTTTCTCGACATACACGTCTTTGCCGGCCTGACAGGCCAACACCGTCGGCAGCGCGTGCCAATGGTCCGGCGTGGCGACCAGCACCGCGTCCACGTCCTTGCGCTCGAGCACACGGCGGAAGTCCTTGCACCTGTCCGGCCGTTGCCCCCGCTTTTCCTCGACCAACTGAACCGCGGCGGCGAGCTGGCGGTCGTCGACATCGCAGACCACCGGGCATTCGACCTCCGCATTGAGGAAAAACGTGGCCAAGTCCCCTCGACCCATGCCGCCCCCGCCGATCAGACCGACGCGGACCTTCTCACTGGCGGCGACAGCCTGGGGAATGCGCGACACCACCAGGCCACCGATCCAGGGTGTGGCGGCGGCGGCCACCGAGCCGCGCTGGAGGAATTGCCTACGATTGACTCTCTTCATGGGATGATCCTGTTGGGTGCAAGGTGCAACGGTTCAACGCTCGGTGATGCGGCCCGGTTGACGCGCGCCGGTGCCGGTTTGCTGGGTGAGGGCGTCGCCGAGGTCTCGCCGGCATTGTTCAGCCAGCGCTTCGAGGCGGCGAACCACGTCCGGATGCTGCGCGGCCAGATTGGCGCGTTCCTCGGCTTCGCGTGCCAGATCGTAAAGCTCAGGCGCGGTCACGCGCGCCGTCTCGTACTTGGCCGGAATTCCGTCTTGGCCGCCGGGGCTGCCGGCGAGGGTGCGGTAGGCGTGGGGCAACACCAGTTTCCAAGGCCCGCTGCGCACGGCCTGGAGTTCGTTTTGGGCGTAGTACATGAAGTAGGCTGCATGCGGACTCTTCGCGTCCGGATCCCCGCGGAGCAGCGGCCAGATGTCCAGCCCATCGATGCGGTGCCGGGGTAATTCAGCGCCTATCAACCCGGCGATGGTCGGAAACAAATCGATGGTCATGGCCGGCTCGCGGCAGACGCTGCCGGGCCGGATCTTGCCGGGCCAGCGCGCCAGGAAGGGAACGCGTGTGCCGCCTTCCCAGGCGGTGCCCTTGCCCTCGCGCAGGGGACGGGCCGACCCGGCGTGGTTGCCGTATGAAAGCCAGGGGCCGTTGTCGGAGGTGAAGAGAACCAGCGTTTCCTGGTCCAAGCCGTGGGTGCGAAGCGCCTCGAGGATCTGCCCCACGCTCCAGTCGATCTCCATGATCACATCGCCGTACCGGCCTTGCGGCGCTTTGCCCTTGAACTTGTCGCTCACATACAGCGGCACATGGGGCATCGAGTGCGCGACGTACAGGAAGAACGGTTGGTGCTTGTTCCGCTCGATGAACTTCACGGCCCGCTCCGTGTACCACGTGGTCAACTGCGTCTGGTCCTCGGGCGTGACCGCCTCGTTAATCACCCGGTCGCCCTCGATCAGCGGCAGCGGCGGGTACGTGCCCGGCTTGGCCTCGGGATGGTAGGGCCACATGTCATTCGAGTACGGCAGCCCAAAGTACTCATCGAAACCTTGGCGCACCGGCAAAAACTGGCTCGGCCGGCCCAGGTGCCACTTGCCCACCATGCCGGTGGCGTATCCCTTCTGTTGGACCAGTTCGGCCAGCGTCACCTCGTCCGGATGCAGACCGATTCTCGAGGCAGGCCCCAGGGCGCCGTGAATGCCCACCCGGTTCGGGTAACATCCCGTCAACAACGCCGCGCGCGACGCCGAGCAGACCGCCTGCGCCACGTGAAAGTCGCTGAACCGAATCCCTTCCGCCGCCAGCCGATCGAGATTGGGCGTGGTGAACCCTCGAGCGCCGAAGACGCCCACGTCGGCATAGCCTTGGTCATCGGTGAAGATGAGCACGATGTTGGGCAAGCGCTCGGCGGCGCACCCTGGTCCTTGACCTAACCACCCGCCAACCGCACACACCAACACCTGCACCCACCGTGGTAGCCGTAGTGAAGTTTGATGTCTCATATCAACGTGCCTCCGAGGGTGACGAGGAGCGGTGAACGCCGCACATGGAGAACCTCGGCGCGCAGAGGACGGCGCGCCCCACCCTCGTGGGGCCCATACCGGCGGCTCTCGAGTATCTCAGCGTCGCACTCATCCCCAGACCAGACTTACTGTGCGGACTTCCGCGCTAGTCTGCCAGTCGCCCCGGAGGCTGTGAAGGAGGAAAGCCGGCACCAAACGGAGAGTGGCCGTCTCGCCCGCTGCCCCCGCGCCCCAGATACCCGCGCTCCTTTCACAACGGAGAGCGGCCGTCTCGCCCGCTGCCCCGCGCCCCAGATACCCGCGCTCCTTCCAACGCAGAGCGGCCGTCTCGCCCGCTGCCCCGCGGCCAAGATGGCCGCGCTCCTTCCAACGGAGAGCGGCCGTCTCGCCCGCTGCCCCCGCGGCCAAGATGGCCGCGCTCCTTCCAACGGAGAGC
>VHCO01000030.1 GCA_016871715.1 Verrucomicrobiota bacterium | reverse complement strand
TCAAAGACGGCCAGGTCTTCTTCCGGGGACCGCTCTACCAGGTCAACCGCGAAGCCTGGGCCGCGAGCATCCCCACGACCTTGAAGGAGATCAGCCTGACCCTGACCTGGCTGGCCGACGACCTGGGCGTCATCGGCAGGGTCCAGCGGGTCCGCCTGGTGGACGGTCAGCCCTGCGGTTCCCAGACCTTCGCCTGGCCCATCGTGCCCCGGCTCCAGGAGCTGCGGGACTATTTCCTGGAGCATGGTCACGCCATGTCCGTCAAGGGTCCAAAACCGAATGCAGGCTCGGACGCAGCCCAGCCCAGAGATGGCCTTGAAGGCAACTCGACCCCTGCCTTCAAGGCAACTTCATCCCCCGGTTCAAGGCAATCTCACCCCCATGCTCAAAGCAACTCCTCTCTTAGCTCGGCTGCCAGGCCGACCGCTGCCGAAGGCAGTGGCGAGTCTCTGACCGGGATCATCACCGACGAACCTGCCCCAGTCGGGCAGAGACGAGCCAGGGCCGGAGGCGGCGGAACGAACGAGCGCCAGCGAGTGAGTGGCGACGCCGACCCCAAAGCCGACTCAGCCCCGCCCGCGCCCAGGCCGAAGGCACCGGCGCAGCCCGGCCAGGCCAACACCAAGGTCAACGGCAATGGCGATCTCCGCCCGGCCAGCGCTCCCGCGACCGCTGCGGCTCCGCCGCCCTGGTCGCCGCCCCATCCCCCCAAGGACATCGCCGTCGTCACCGAGGCCGATCAAAAAGCCTGGCGCAAAGCCATGCGCTTCGCGCTCATGCGGCAGGAAGCCATCGTCCGCTCCCGCACCCTCGCTTCCAGCGCCTTCACCCTGGCCGACAAGCAGGCCGCTTACGCCTACTTCCAGGCCCACCCGGCTGTGACCGGCGACTTCCCGCTGGCCGTGGCCATCCACGCCTGGCAGCTCGCCCGCGAGGGCGCTCAGCCCAGGAACAAGCGCCGCCAGCTCTACCACATCCCCCACAGCCTCGATCCCCGCCAGTTTCTCCGCTCCATGACCACCGGCAAGATCGAGGCCGAGGTCGGCCTCTTTGATGAGGTCAATGCCTGGGAGACCCTCCGTTGGTGGTTCACCCAGAGCGAGCTGGTCTATTGGGGCTGGAACAAGGCCAAACTCCCCATCGTGCCCCTGGACCCGGACCAGTTATGGGAGTATGACCCTGCCGCTCCCCGCTACTACCTCGACCGGCACCGTGACCTGCCGCCCGAAGTCGCCGCCGTCGTCAACCAGGCGGCGGCAGCTACGGCGGCTAAAGGATCGTCGTCTTCGTCAGTCCGGTGACCAGCACGGCCATCCCCAGCACCGGGCCTGCCTGTCGGCAGACAGGCGGCTCGCCTGAACCACACTCTTGACACCTCGTCAAGAGCGTCGTCCACGATCACGCCCCAAAAACCGTGCCTTGTCACCTCAGCAAGAGGCGATTCCTGGGATTTGCTCATCATGCCGAGGTCAGATGGCGTGCGGCAATGCAGCGCCAGGATCATGGCCGTCACAGTCGCCTTGACCGGGGCCGAAACTGGCTCCCATTCGCGTCGCCATCGGCCAGGGCCGGGCGGCGCGGCCTGAGCGGTGCATAATCCATTACGCCGTTTGGCGGGACACTGGCGTTCCGGTGTTTCGCCAGCGCAAAAGTCAGAACGGCGCATAACCGAGGACGGTGAATAGGACGACGAAGAACAACAGGGGTGAGGAGAACAACAATGTCAGGGCCAAAACGCTTTTGAGTAACGCTCTCTCGCACCCGCGAAGTCTCACCGCCACTTCGCCGCAGAAAAGGATTGCTACCGCCCACGTGGCGAGTGTTGACGCAACGTTCACTCCAAGAGAGAACCCGAGCTTCTCGTAGAGTTGGCAGGAAAACCAGAGAACGCCGCCACCGACGCACACAAGAAGGAGAACAAGCGGGACCAAGGACTTCGTGCCGTTGTGCTCATTCTGGTCGTTCATTTCGGGAAGGCGAATGAACCATCACCCACTGCTTCAGAATGGCCGCGTATCCGGCTTTAGATTTCCATCCTTGTCGAAGTATTTCCCCTCGCACTCTTTCACGACCTTGCAGTCGCAGGAATCTGGCTGTTTTGGACCAGGAGTCCGTGTTTCCGGCTCGCAAGCGGAAACACAGTCTTTTCCGGCAAGCCCAGCCCTGATTCCAACGATGTCGGCCTTGATGTCCGATTCGTAATCGCGTTTGTATGCATCCACGTCCCCGCACCACTTCCCGCACAGCTCCTCTTTCATCGTGCAGAATTCGTAGTCAATGTTGGCGTCCATCATGTGCTCATAGATTTCTTCATCGGTCTTGCCAGGAAACTGACAGTATTTCGCCATCAAGCAGTTGGCCAAACAATGAAGGGCGTTATGCCCGTTGCTTTTCGGGTCGTAGTTGGGGTAGGACGATTTCAACAAGAGGAAAGCGTCGGCGATTGCGCTTCCGGCGCAGTTCATTGGTCCAGCGTGCCCCAACTCTACTTGCGACGCCCACTTCACGGCACATGCAATCCCAAGGCCATCTACGTCATGCCGATTGACGGGATTGTTGCCCACGAAGGCGTATGTGTGATGTCCTGCTTTAAGGCGTTTTCTTAGGAAGGTTCGCCTGAAGCCAAGCTCTTCGAGCGGATCACGCGACGGCCACCGCCCCGTCGCCGGATTATAGTAGCGATACCCGTAGTACAGGAGCCCCGACTCGTTGTCGGTCCACTTGGTCGAAAACCGGAACGGGTTGGCGTCGGCGAGGTCGCCGGTAGTGCGGATGGGCTCGGCGAAGGGGCCGTATTCGTAGCGGGCTTGCGTGGTGCCGTCGGCAGCGCTGACCAGGGCCGCGACGTTCCCGTTGCCGTCGTACGCGACGAAATGGACGCCGGTGGGCACGGTCTTGCCGCCGTATGTCGTCTGCTCGTTGTTGACCCAGAGCAGCCCGCCCACGCCGCCCGCCCCCGTCAGGCTCCCCGACAGGTCCGTGCCCCAGACGTACGTCCGAAGGGGCGTCTTGCTTCCGCTCAGCTCGCACACGACGTTCCAACCGTCGTAAAGGCAGATCGTGTCCATCTGCAACTGCCAGCCGCCGCTGTAGGCGTAGAACTGCTTGCGGATCCGCCGGCCTTGATGATCGTACTCGAACAGGAGTCGTTGTCTGGCGCCGGCCGGCGAGTCCGAGTCGCGGCGCATCTCGATGAGCCGATTGTCACCGTCCCAGGTGTAGGTCCACCGGCCGTCCGCCGTCAGGTTGCCGTCGTCGTCATGGCTGAACGCTTCGGACGCGGCCGGCACATACACTTTGCCGCTATCGCTCTCGCCAGCCCCGTATTGCGAGGTGACCGTGACCGTCGGGTATTGCGCCGAGCTGTTCGGCACGTTCAACGGCCAATGGAAGTACTCGCCCTTCCGATTGGCGGTGTTGCCGTTCACCGTCACACCAGCCGTCGGGTTGGCGATGCCGGTCACATCCACGTAAGCCGGAACGGTCCGCGTCGTGTACTGGTTGAGCCGGTTGGCCGTGTAATCCGAGACGGAGGACGCCCGGCCACCGGTGGTGTCCCGATTGCCGATGTCGTCGAAGCGGTACTCGAACTGATGCCCGGCCACCGGCGTCCCGTCCTGCCCGAACCGGCAGCCGGAGATCACCTGACCGAGGCCGTCGTACTGATAGACCCAGTAGGAACCGTTTTCGAGTGTCGCCCGAGTGCGCTGATTGGCCTGGTTGTACTGGTAGGCAAAGGAAACCGCGGATGCCGCGGACGGCGCGGACGAAATGCTCTGGAGGCGATTGAGTTTGTCGTACGCGCGGGTGGTTACCAGGCTGCCGCCGCTGGTCTTCGCGAGCGTCAACGTGTTGATCAGGAACGAGTTGGCGTCATAGCCATATGTCGCCGAGTAGCTGGCGTCGCTGACGCTCAGGAGCCGGCCGGCGCTGTCGTAGCCGTACGTCGCCGCCTGTTGGGGCGTGCCGTCCTTGCTGGCGGTGACCGTGTACCGCCGCAACGCGGTGTCGTACGTCCAGTTCATCGACAACCCGCTTAAGGTCCCTCCGCTGTGCGTCTCGGTCAAGGGTTGGTTGGCGTCGTTGTACGTCCAGTCCGTGGTGATACCGTTGCGTATCGTTTGGCGCTGGCGTCCGCGCCGGTCGTAGGCGTAGCGTGACTCGGGCGTGGAGGCCGGGTCATTCGAGTAGATCACGCGCGAGAGGTCGCCGTGTTGGTCGACGTTGCTCCCGCCCGGCAAACCGTCATCGTCGAAGTCGTAGTAGTAGGTGGTCACGATTCGCGGGCCGGCCTGTGGTCGCGCCCAGGTGCGGGTCTTGAGCCGTCCCCCGGCGGTGTAGCTGTAGTCCGGCCCAAGTGTGCCGGCTGTGCCGTCACCGGCATTCGGGTAGTCCTTGGACGTCAACCAACCGCGGTACGAGTCGTAGTTCCAAGTTGTCGTGGCAGTACCTGAGTTCCCACCGAAATCCTGCCAGGTTTTCATCGTGCGCATCCGACCCTGGTCGTCGTACGTGTACTCGACCGGGTACGTCCTCGATCCGGAGGTCTTGCGCAAGAGTCGGGTAAGGTAGAACAGGTTGGTGCTGGTGGAACCGTCGGCATATTCGTAGCCGGTCACCCGGCCCTGGGGGTCATAGAAAGTTGTGGTGACTTGGCCTGGTTCCCCTGAACCGGGAGGAGGCGTCATAACGGTCGTGACCAGGTCGGCGTTGTTGTAGCTGTTGGTGGTGGTCCCGTTCCTGGCGTCTGTCATCGTGCGAACTCGCCCGTGAGTGTCATAGCCATAGCTGGTCT
Source organism: Verrucomicrobiota bacterium (assembly GCA_016871715.1). Taxonomy (GTDB): domain Bacteria; phylum Verrucomicrobiota; class Verrucomicrobiia; order Limisphaerales; family J093; genus VHCO01. The sequence goes on along the minus strand of VHCO01000030.1, from coordinate 42,163 downwards.
GGGTTACTTGCCCACTGCCGGCGTCCCTGCGGGTGACGGTGGTCAGCCGGCCGTAGGAGTAGATGCTGACCTGCGACGAGTTGTCGGGGTACGTAGCCGTGACCGTGCGGCTACCGCCGCCGCCGTACGTGGTCACGCTGGCAGTGGTCACCGGCGTCGCCGGGTCGCGGTATGCGGTCTGCCAGCTCTTGAGGCCATCAGTCGAGGTCTGGACCGTTGACACAAGGGCAGTAGCAGGCTGATTGTCGGTAGTATAGACCGAAGTTTGCGTTCGCTGGACGTCCGAGCCGGCGTAGGTCGTGACGTCGCGGGTAATCCGGGTGACACGGTCGCTGCCGCTGAAGTCGATCAGGCCGTCTTGGTTGAGATCCACCGCGCTGAACTCGAGCTCGCCTTTGGCGTTGAACTGAGACAAGAGGCTCACGCCGTCGGGGTCGCGCTCTTTGATCGGCTGACCCTTGGTGTTGTACGTGGTCCGGCGGTAGGGATATGGCGTCGAGGCGGCGGCGTAGGCGGTTCTATACCCGCGGCGCGCGCCGTCCGTGTACGTCTTGGTCCATTCGAGGGTGGGGTTACCGTTGGCATAAAGCTTGGTTTCCTTGCTAAATTCGCGGTAGGCATCGGTCTCGTACTCAACCCCGTAGTCGTGGCGGACAGGGGCGACGGCACTACCGGTGACCTTCTCGAGGCGCCCGTCGCGGTAGTAGTCCTCGATGCGCTGGCCGGTGTCAGGATAATACGCAATGATCCGGCGCAGCTTATTGTTGACGAGGGTCTCGGAATAACTGGTGATGGCCCCCAAGGCGTTGGTCTGGACGGTCACCCTGCCCAGGACGTCGTAGAGGGTCTGTTCGAGCATGATCGTAGAACCGTCACTGCCAATGCGGCGCCGTTCGAGGGTGCGACCGGCGGCATCCAAGATGTTGGTCTGCTTGAGGTTGAACTGGACCTGGCGGGAGGCGACCTCCCGCTTCCAGTAGTCGTAATCGAAGGTGGTCGTGAGGCCGTCTTGGTCGGTCTCGCTTTCGATTCCGCAGCAGGCGTACTGGACCTGGCGGGTGAGGCCGCCGAGGTAGGTGACTTGGTAGGACTGCTTGAGGTCGTCCAGGTAAGTGTAGGTCTCGCTCGAAAGGGTGGTCGAGGGCGTGGCTTCGTTGACGATGTTCTTGACGACACGGGACTTGAGTTCGCCGTATTGGCCGATCTCGGTCACCGTCTGGGTGCCATTCTTGATCGCGGTGGCGCCGAGGTTAGGTTCGCCCTGGGACACGGTGGTGGTGAAGGTGTCCGTGGTGGTCGTGTAGGTGTAAAAGGCCATGGTTCCGTCAGGATTCGTTACGTCCTTGACCCGGCCCTTGTTGTCGCCAGTGCTGTAGTACGTCGTGGTGGTTACCAGGTTGGCGCCGTCGCCCCAGGCCGCGCCCGGCTGCGGACAGGTTTTGTGCACCTGCTCGCCTTCGAGGCGCTTGTGGTAGGTTCGCGCGACCTCTTGACCGAGCACTTTGACGATGGTGCGGCGGGGCAAATGCGGGGCGTAGGTGCCGTTGTCACCGGCCTCGGTGAGCGTGTAGGCGTACTCGGTTACCCTGCAAAGGGATGCGGTGGTAGTTGGGGCTTGGTCCAGCCAGGCCGAATAGGTCTTGATCACGCGTTTGTTCGAGTCGTACTCGAAGATTTCCCAGCGGCCGTCGGGGTAATCGATCTGCCGGAGTTGGTTGTCGTTGTCGCCGTTGCCGGAACTCGTGTAGAAGGTGTAAGTGGTTGTCCTCGTGGTGGAACCATCGCCTTCGAGCAGTTCCTTCAAGACATGCCGGTTATCCACGGGTTCGTACTTGCGCCGCACTTTAGAGAGGAGCGTTGTGTCTTTGCGGATTTCACGGTGCTCATAGCGCGTGCTCCCGACTATTTCCTTCCACGCCAGGAGTTTACGCAGAGACTGGTCGTCTTCAAGGGTCCACTTGAGAGAGGCATGATCGTAGGTGTATTTGTAGGTCTTTGCGGGACCTCCGTGCGATTCGATGATCCAGAGTTCGTTGTAGTTACCGCCGCTGTTCGGATTTCGAACCGTGACGGTGGCGACGGGATTGGCACCGCCTTGAAGAGTGTACAATCCGTCCACAACGGCGCTTACGGCACTCGCACGATAAAACCTCAGCTCATACTGAAACGCATCGATCACGACTAAATCCACGAGGCCGGAGGTGACCTTGACCTGCCGAAGCGAGCTGTCCGAACTCCATATTGCCTCGGTGTCGACACCGGGGTAAAGCAATTGGAGGGCGACGGGGGAAGCCAGGTCTGATCCCGGTGTAGCGGCCCGCAGACAAATCGAGCCGGCCGTTTGATTGCTGAGGTTCTTGCCGATGCCGGCGAGGAAATCTACGCCGCTCTCGTTGTCGATGCGGACCGACGCGAAGGTGGTATCACAGTCCGCTGAACTGCAGCCAGAATCACAACGAACCAACGACAGCACACCCTTGTACACACAGTACGGGCTGGTCGTCATGGTTCCCACCACAACGACGTCCCCTGTCTTTTCCCCGGCGGTCACGATTGCCCTGCTGCCATTGTCGATTGGACGAATCTTGCAACCAAGGTCGGGACCATCGAAGCCCCACGCCATTGCTGTGGAAATGCCGTTAACCCAGGCACCGGCCTCGGAGGTCCCGTCGGCGATGAGCGAGGGGTCCGTGGTCTCCGTCCCACAAGTGCAGGAGGAGCTGAAGCTCACCGGCGTAGTTTGAGCCTTGATCGTATAGTTGAAATGTTGGCAGCGCGGATAGACGTTATTGTAATAGTCAAGCGTCACGAGCGGGGTATCGTGATCGTAGATAGTCAAGGTAAAGCACTTCGGAATTCCAAAGCGGATTAGACCGCCCTGATAATCCCATTTGCCTTCACTTATGAAGTCGTAGGCCTTGTCCACTTCAAGCGTGACGACTTTGCTATCGGACTCCTGAAGAGGAAAGTACTGCTGCGGATTGCCGGTGACCTGCATGCGAATGGAAGTGCGGTCGACCGTGACTTGTGCGTATCCCGTGCCTCCTGACGGCCCAAACTCGAAATCAGCCTCGAATTGGAAGCCAATCGGCACGCGCTGCTTGGGCGCCGCCTGGGCGGAATTAGTAAGCGAAACACAGGCAAGGACCAAGGCGGTCAAGAGGCCAAGAAAAGCGGTAGGACTTGCGGTACAGGGCTCTGAACCAGAGGCGAAAGGGGGCGAGGTTCTGGGCCTGGCCGCCTGCCACTCCTGGAGAATGGTCTCATCGTACCTGGGACTCTGGATGGTGGAATGATGATGTTTCATGTTACGCTCGTTCGTTAGTGTTCATTCCAGCGGACTGTAAACCTGCAGGCCGGGCACCCCGGTTGTGCCATTCTCCGACACTTGCCAGTTCGTTTCGCCTGGGTCTGGATTCCCGCCGTTGCCGTTGCGGTCCTCGAAGTAGTCCGGCCAGCCGTCACCGTCAGTGTCCTTTGGAGCCAGATCGTTGCCCACGCCCACGTAGTGAAAGCCGATGTCCAGGTTGCTCGTCGTCTCCTTGCTGTTGGCCGCGGTCAGGGTAGTGAAGTGGTACAGGCCGACGGAAGCTGGTGTCCGCACGTTGTCGGCGTCAATGAGGCAAGCCAGGCTCGGCGACGAGCCGCTGGCGGGGTAGTAATACTCGCCCAGAACACCATACCAATTGGCCGCCGGGCCGCTGACAAAGTCCATCGTCAGGCCGGTTTGGTTGCCGGTGCCCCCGAGGCTGCTCAGGCCGGCACGATAGCCGTTGTGCGAAGCGGTGAGCGCGTACGTGCTCGAGTTGCTGAGCACGTCAGAATCGAAAAGGTTGTCGCGCACGGTCCAGGCTGTGCCGCTATCGTTGTGGCTGAAGTAAACCGCCCCTTTGCTGAAGAGGTTGTTCTGCAGATGGAGCGTGAAGGGATAGTAGCCGGGCGTGGCTTCCGGCTGGTACCAGGTGAGATTGCAGCGGCGGAAGATGTTGTTGGTCCAGGCGATGGTCATGCTCGAGGGGTGGTAAGCATACTGGCTGTAATACATCCCCGTTACCTGCGAGTGACTGATGGCCAACGAGTTCAAGACATTGCCTGCCGTTTGGAGCAGTTGTCGCCGACCGGAGGCGTCCGCCAGAAAGCTCACTTCTGTGAGCCGAAGGAACACCTCGGGAGGTGGGGCGGGCGCACCGCTCAAGTCCAGCAGGACGAATGAGGCTGGAGCTGAACCCCAGGGCCGTTCCTGGACAGCCTGATAGCGCAGGTACCGGTTGAGGGTGGTGGGCGTACCCTCACTCACGAATTTCGCCCCGGCTTGGAGGATGACGCCTTTGTTGCCGCCTACGCCCACGGCGACGCCATTGGTGAGCACGAGGGTACCGTTGCAAAGATTGAGGGCGCTCCAGATGTAATCAAGGGGGTCGTAATGAAAACCCAGATCGGGCGTGTCGGTGTCCCGCTGCGCCTGGGGGCCGAGCGTGGTGTTCGCGGTGAAATGGGAAGTCAGCTCGATTGGCGCGTAGGTGGTCCTGTGCCGGAGGTCGGAGGCCAGGGGCGCGGCGATGTTTGCCGTGCCAGTGTTTCGGTGGGGGCTGCCGGTGGAAAGATAGTGGGCCCCACCGCCGACGCTTCGGAAGACGCCTGCTGGCGCCGGGGCGGCGCTGTAACTGGTGGTGTAGTTGTAGCCCCAGTTGGTCACCCCGACCAGCAGGCTGTTGACCAGGGTGAGCGTGCCGCCGGACATCTGCGAGAGGTAGCCGACCCGGTCGACCGTCCAATGGGCGCCTTGGATGCTGCCGCCGACACCCGCGGCGGCGCGCCAGTGGGTGTTGTCCAGCAGCAGGTTCTCGGCGTTGACGCCCGCGTAGGAGGCGTAGAGGGCGCCGCTGCACTCGACGAATTGGCCGTGGCGCAACAGGTGGCCGCTGCCGCCGCTGAAGAGGACGCCCAGCTTAAGCCAGCGCATCTGGAGGTGGGCCAGACTGACGGCCGCGCTGGGCTGGTAGAGGTAGAGGCCGTACTCGGCGTAGTAGCCGCCCGGCGAGCCCGTGCTGCCGGGGATGACCTCGCCCACGCTGTTGTCGTCTTTGGCGGTGAAGACCACCGGCCGGTAGGGCCCGGTGCGACAGTTCACCGTGCCGTAGGCCAGGGCCAGCCAAGGCAGCTCGGAGGGGATGTCGACGCGGAACTTGATGACGGCGTTGCCCTCGAAGGTGGTTTGGCCATAGAGCCAGACCCGGCCGGTTACGAGGTAGGTCGCGTCGCCTTTGAAGGTGAAGTCGGTCTGACCCGTCACCAACTCGTAATCGAGCACCAGGCCAGGCGGGTGACCGGCGTCGGGACGCGCGGCGGCGAGCGTGGCGGTTGCCGGCGCTTCCTCTGGGGCTGTATCGGAGTGGCTGGAATCGGCCAACAGCAGCGCAGCGCGTTCGTGCCAGTCCGGACTGGGCCGGTCAACGGTGGGGTCGTCGAGGGGCATGTTCTCGGCACGCACGACGGTGCGGCCTGGTGGCAGACGGCGTTCGGCGGAAGCGACGCGCCGGGTCGATTCGGTAGCGGAGCCGGTACGGGCTTGCTTCGGCAGGCCTTCGGCCAGAGCCGAGACGCTGGGCCAGTGCACTTGTTCGAATAGGATGTTGCGCCGGTCAATGACCTGCCAGCGCTTGAATACGGGCGCCGGCGCCGCTTCGGCGCCCCACCCGAACGCCCGCCCTGGGCCCAGGCGATAATCCCCGAACTCGAGCTGCTCGTCGATGGCCTCGGGCTCGAGTTGGCCGGGGGGCTGGTTTGGGCGGCCGTGCGGGCGAAAACGGTGTTCGGTCCTGGCCGGCACGGGCGCTTCGAGGAACTCAGTCACGACCTCGAGCCAGGTGCTCTCGGGATCGAGGCCGAATTCGGCGGGGCTGGGCAACTTGCCTCGGACGACGACTTCCTGGGAGAGGCCGGACCGGCGGTAGACGTAGGCGAGGTCGGCGAGGATGTCCGAGAAGGCATCGGGATAGACAAGGCGGTTCGGGGCGGTGAGTTGGGCCTGGCTGGGCTTGAGTTCGGCGAAGAGAACGCTCTGGCCAGTGGTGGGGTCATAGAAGCTGAGGCCCAAAACACGGCTGCGGAAGCGTTGGCCGTCGGCGGTGAGCACGTCGATCTCCTCATCGGCGGACAATTGGCTGGGCCAGATGACCTTGCACGGGCCTTCTCGGGCGACGGCACCTTTCTGGAACAGCTGGATGCGTTCCTTGGTCTCGAACCACTGCTCGCCTTGGTTGTAATGCATCCCGGCGGCGAGTTCGGTGTAGGAGTGCTTTGACTCGATCCAGCCGCCCTGACCGTCGTCCAGCCGCGATGTCCATTCCCAGACGCGGTGGTGCGGGCCGAGCTCGGTGATGGCCGGAGCGCTCTCGCTTGTCGGCTGGGCGTGGGCTACGCCCCATGGCAAGAGCAGGGCTGCGAGGGCCGCGGCGATCCGTTGCTTGGGAATTCTCGGGTTCATCGTCCTTTCCTCCGATCCTGGTGGATTGGCAGCGCGGCGCTGAAGTGGAGCGCCAGGCCGAGTGGGAGTCGGGGCTTCACTCGACTCTCATTCCTCGAGGTGTTCATGGCCGAAGCGGGTTGGCCGGAGGAGGCTGACCACCGGCGAGGTCACCTGGGTCCGGTGCCTCGACACGGTCAACGAGCACCCCACTGCATAGCCCACCCCCCCCCCCTGAACGTCAAGGCGTTTTCACGCGGACGATTACTTTTTCAGGAGAACTACTCTTGCAGGTCCGGACGCCTCATGACGCCATTCCGTTTGACGCAGCGAAGGGAACATGAGTCTTCGGCCAGCACGGCCTCGCAGCGTGAGCAGGGTAGGGCACTTCTGGCGAGCGGCAACCTGCCGGCACTTCTCCGCCGGGCACAGCTCGGTTCTTTCCGGAGGGCGAACTTCAGCCCACCGCGGCGGGAGAAACGCTCGCGGGAGCAACGTTAGGCTCTCAACCCGGACTGCTTGCGGTCTTCGGGGGCGAGGTTGACGCCGTCCGCGCGCAGGGCGGCCTGGAGCTCGGGCACGGGGAGTTCGCGCGGCAGGCAGCGCTTCTGCGCGCAGAGCGCCGCCGCCAGACCGGCGGCGTGCCCCGTGGCCATGCAGTTGCCCATGCTCTTGCCGGCGGACGCCGCGACGTGCGTCGCCGAGATGCAGCGTCCGGCCGCCAGGAGTCCATCGACCGTCTCGGGCAGGATCGCCCGGTACGGCACATCGTGCACGAGCATGCGCTCGTACCGGACAAAGCCGATGTCCAGTGAATCAATGGGGTCTGACAGTCGATGAATCAATGGGGTCACCCATTAGAGGTTCCGGTCAAGACATAAAAATCCCCCCAGGCCGATAAATCGGACTCCCTCGTCCCGCCGTTGCTGAACGGGTAACCAGCGCCGCCGCCAAGCCGTCCCGCCGACCCGATTCTCGTCGCTTGTCTGCTTCAGTCACCCATCTGGTTTTCAGCCGCACCGCGCCAGCTCACGCCGGCCGCCGTGCGCCCTTCCTGCCGGAGCAGGACCAGAGAACCGTCTGTACCGCACCGCCGCCCAGGCAAACAATGTGGTTCACCCCCTGGATCTCTCCAGGCGGCTTCCAGACCCTTGGGAGCTGACGGTGGGGGCAGAACAAGCTCAAGGCTGTACGCTGTCCCCAGCAGAGAGGCGGCCGCTGCCAATCAAACATCCTGGTTGTTCCAGACCCCATTCAGGCTCGCAGCCGCCTCCCTGCACATTATCCAAAGAGCATCACTTCGTCGAAGTCCTTCCCGCGCATCACGTGCCACACCGCTTTGGCCAACTTGCACCCCAGCGCTCTCATCGCCACCGGCACGTTCCGCCGCCGCTTCTTGCGCTCGTACCACGCCCCGATCCGCGGATAGAACCGGATCGCGAACACTGCCGCCTCCGCAAACGCCCACGCCAAGTACCGATTCCCGTTCTTGCGGTTGTTCTACATCTCCGATCCTGCCGCGATGCGGCGCCTGGGCGGACACAAACCCGACCTTGGCCTGCTGGACGTCACCGTGACCGGGAGCCGGGCGTTCGCCGTGGAAATCGGCCAGATGAGCATTGTAGACGTGAGTCAGCCCGAAGCGCCCCGCCTGCTGGGGGCGTACCCGCTGCCATCCGATCTCGCGTTTATCGGGAAAGTGGTCGCCGCGGGAAACTACGCCTACCTGCCGACGTCGGCAGGGCTCCAGACGATCGACGTGACGGACCCCGCGGCTCCCCGTCGCACGAGTCTCTTCCGCAGCGGCAGCTACTTCACGGGCGCGGCCGTGGCGGGCAACCTCCTCGCGGCGGCGACTTCGTACGATGGCGTTTTCTTCCTCGGTCTCACCGATCCCGCGAAACCCGTGAGCCGGGGAAGAGCCGACCTCCGGTTCAACAACATCACGGCGAAATCCGTGGCGATCTCGGGTCACCATGTTTTCGTCACCAGTGCGGATGGCCCGGAGGCTCCGATTCCCAAGACCGGCGTGATCGAGATCTTCGACGCGAGTAGTCCGGCGTCACCGCAGTGGGTGGGAACTTACGAAATCCCTGCGGTGGCCCGGGAGGTGGCGGTCTCGGCCGGCTTGGCCGTGGTGACGAGTTACAGCGGCATCCCCGGATCGCCGGCCGGTTCGGCTGACATTCTGGATGTCCGTGATCCCGCGCACCCGGTTCTTCTCGCCTCACAGGAATTGAACCCCTCGGTTGCACACCAATGGGGTTCGAGAGTCTCGCTGGCAGGGGAGCGGGCGATCCTCAGCGGTTTAACGGTGTTGGATTTGAGTGATGCGACGAAACCGCGGCAACTCGTTGGGTTGGCCCAGTCGGCCGGCAGCGCAACAATCTCGGGCGACGTCCTGTTCGCCGGCCTGAATACATACCGGATGTCGCCCGCGACGCTGTTGCGCTCCCGGACGCTGGAGGTTGGCGGACAGGCTCTGGGCGTGGCGCTACAAGGCAACGTGGCGTGGCTGGCGTTGGGCAAGGACGGCTTGCAAGCCGTGGACCGCACCAAGCCCGACGCCACCGCGCTCGTCGGTCACCTGCCCTTGGACGGCAAGGCGTGGGATGTCGCCCTCGCCGGAGATCGCGCGGTGGTCGCCGCCGGAGAGGCCGGACTGGTGATCGTGGACACCACCGACCCGCAGAATCCTCAACAACTCGGCACGCTGGAAACGCCGGGCGAGGCCCACGCCGTGGCGGTGGCGGGCAACACGGCCTGCGTCGCCAATTCCTCCGCCGGTGTGCAGGTGGTGGACTTCGGCAACCCGGCGTCGCCGCGGGAATTGGCCGGGTTCGCCACGTTGGGCCCCGCCCTGGACGTGGTCTGGCACGGAACCCACGCGCTGGTGGCTTGTCGTGAGGCCGGACTTCAAGTGCTCGACCTCACCGTTCCCGCCCAGCCCGAACTCGTGGGCAGTTACTTGGTCCGGGGCGCGGTGGAGGCCGTAACGGTCGTGGGTGACCGCGCCTTCATCGCGGACGGCGTGGAGGGCTTCCGGGTGCTGGACGTGAGTGATCCTTCGAAGCCGAAGCGTCTGGGCCTGGCGGCGGGCAACACGCAGGCCCGCTCCATCGCCGTGGCCGGGCGGTTTGCCTACGTGGCGGATGCCACCCGTGGCGTCCGGGTATATGACATCGGAGACCCCTCCCGTCCAAGGGAAGTCGGGGGCACATCCGCCGTGAACACCTATCGCCTGGCGGTGTCTGGTGACCGACTGCTGGCCGCGGCAGGATCGAGCGGGCTGGCGGAGTTCGAGTTCTTCGCGGCGCCGGTGGAGTTGGGGATCGTCCACTCGGGCACCACGGTGACGCTGAGGTGGCCAGCCAGCGCCCTCGGTTTCCAACTCGAATCCAGCCCCGCCCTTAACCCGGTGGCCCATTGGTTGCCGGAATCCGCGACGCCTGAAACCGTGGGTGACTGGCAGGCGGTCACCCTCGAGATGGGTGCCGGTCCCAGGTATTTCCGGTTGAAGAAACCGTGAATCGCATCCTGCCCATTCCTCTCTCCGCTTCGGGCACCGCCGACGCCGTTGGCAACCTGGACCCGCCAGTAACCCGCGGTTGCACGTGCAAACACCTCACTGCCTTCACCCTCATTGAACTCCTGGTCGTGATCGCGATCATCGGGATTCTCGCAGGCATGCTATTGCCGGCCTTGTCGCGCGCCAAGGCGGCGGCCCGGGCGACCGAATGCCGCAACAACCTGCGCACCCTGGGCCTGGCCCAACAGATGTATCTGGGCGACTTCCACGCCTACCCGCCGACGACCGGCGCCGGGATCATGGGTTACGGCGAGAAGTACGGCTGGCTGATGCAAGACGACTGGAAAATGAAGATCGTCCCCTTCATCGGCGTGAGCGACCGCTTCCCCGAAAGCGAAGACATTATGCGCGTCCTGCGTTGCCCGCAGAAGGTCTCCAACGAGGACGGCAAGCGTGGCCAGGGCCAGTACGCGCTGAACGCCTCCGGCACCGCTCCGTTCAAAGATCCGGCAAACCTCGGCCTGGGCGGATTCAGTGAGGGATCAAGCTGGAACGTTCGGCCGACCGTTGAATCGAGCGTGCGTGCCCCCGCCAACCTGATCGCTGTCGGGGACATCACGCCGGGCTTCACGATGGGCGAGATGTTCTGGACCTCGGGATACTTCGACCCCTGCTCCACCAACCCAACCTTCTGGCCCGGCACCAGCCACAGCGGCTCAGCGAACCTGCTCTTCGCCGACGGTCACGTGGAATCGGGCCGACAGACGAACTGGGTGGCTGCCACGGACAACGCCCGGCGCCGGTGGAACAACGACAACGAACCGCACCCGGAGACGTGGGCGAGGCCTTGAATTGCCGGGGAAACGCCTTTACGCATGGCGAATCCGGGGTAGGCTTATCCATCGGTATGAGCAAACCTCTGTCGCAATGGTCAGCGGATCAAATCGCCCATGGCAGACTCTGGGTCAGTGCCTGGTCGCGCGCCGGCGTGGCCATGGAGCAGGTTCGGCGTCAGGAGTTGCGCAACCTCGATGCTCAGCGCGCTGTGGCGCTCCTGTGCGGCCCAGCCGATTACCAGGCCCGTCCTCGATTGGCCCGTCCGAGCTCAGGTCTGATCGAACAACAACGTTGGTTCCGCCAAGCCGCCCAACATGACTGAAGTCCTCCGCGCGGCTGAAGCACTGCAGGCCTTCTGTCACGCGCGAGGCTGGCGGTTCTGTTTCATTGGAGGGATCGCCCTGCTCCGGTGGGGTGAACCGCGCGAGACCATTGACGCTGATTTGACCCTTTTGACGGGGTTTGGCGGAGAAGAACCTTATGTCCGCGAGTTGCTTGGACAATTCGAGTCACGCGTCCCGGATGGTATGCAGTTCGCCCTGACCAACCGGGTGCTGTTGTTGCGCTCGGCATCCGGCGTGGGTTTGGATGTTGCTTTGGGTGGCCTGCCTTTCGAGGAATCCGCAGTCTATCGCGCAACAACATTCGAGTTCCTTCCCGAGCTCTCACTGATAACTTGCACAGCGGAAGATCTGATCGTGATGAAGGCTTTTGCCGCGCGCCCCAAAGACTGGCTGGATGTGGAGGGGATCATCGTCCGGCAGGAGGGGCATCTGGATTGGCACTATGTCGACCAGTATCTTCGACCTCTCGTGGAGCTAAAGGACGCTCCCGAAATCCTCAAGGAGCTCGAGACCCGGCGCCGTCAGTTCGGAAACTGAAACGCTTCGGGCACGGCCCCGTTCCAGGACGCCGTGATCGCAGACCGGCGCTTAAACACCTGCTCCCAGGACACCCCGGCAGCCCGTCCCCAAGGGACGAGAGCGTCACCCCGGATGAAACCTCGCGAGGAAACAGGCCGGCCGCACGATGGAGATGCCGAAGGGCTCTCCTAGATCCAGCAGGTCGTGGTCGTAGGTCACGAGGACCGACGCCTTTCCGGCCAGTGCGGCGGCAAGATTCGGGTCGTCCCGCGGATCGCGACTGCGGCGCTTTCCCAGCGGCCACGGCTCGACCTGGCGCACGTTGTCCAGATACCAGTCCAGTCGGGCGCTGGCATTGTGCGTGGGTTGGCGTTCGCGGATGACACGAACCACTGTCTCGCGGGTTTCCTCCAGACTCGCCACCGTACCGTAGGCAAATGCATGGCGGCGGGCCATTCGGATGAGGCAGAGCCAGCCTTCGCCCTGCCAGCAAACCCCGGCTACAACCACGTTCGCATCAAACACGACGCGCATGTTTGAGGCGCTTGCGCACTTCCTTCTGCGTCTTCAGGATGCCCGTGATCTCATCCTCGCTCGGCCCGGCCGTCGCACCCGGTGTGGTGGACTGGAGGAGGGCCAGATCGGCTTCGATCTCCCGCTTCATCCGGTCTCGGAGGAGGTCGCGGAAGAACTCGCTGGCGTTGCCGAAGTCCCGGGCGACCGTGCGCCGGACGTACTCGGCCTGCTCGGGTGTCAGCGAGATGTTCATGGTGCCCATCTTCATGCCGGCACCGTAACCGTAACCAACATCTATTGTTAATCATTGGCCGGTGTGCCAGCCGCCCCGAACAGGGCCGCAGGGACGGCCGCGCTCGCGGATCCGTATTCCCTGGTGGTCCAATTCACACCAGTTCTTCCACCGGCACGGCACGACAGCCGTCTTCGAGTGGGAAGCCATTGGGGGCCCGGCACACGACGGCGGCGCTCCGGACCTTTGTGCGACCCAGCGCCTCGCGCGCAAAGCGGAGGTTTACCAGGTCGGCCGCGTCGGGGAGTTCCGTCCATTTCGCCTCGAACAGCTCGATGTTCCCGGCGGCTTCGGCCAGGAAGTCCACTTCGCGGGTGCGATCCCGCCAGAAAAAGAGGCTGCGTGCGCGTCCCGCCGCCCGTTCCCGGTGTCGCAGTTGCGCGAGCACGAATGTCTCCCACACGGCCCCGACCGACGGCGCGGTGAGGAGCGATGCCGTGTCCCGGATATTCAGCAGCGCGCAAAGCAGTCCGGTGTCGGTGAGGTAGAGCTTGGGACTCTTCACGATGGACTTGGTCCGGTTGGAAAACCACGGCTCGAGCAGGGTCACCTGTCCGGAGGCCTCGAGGATCGAGAGCCACTGGTTGGCGGTGGAGGGCGCGATGCCTACGTCCCGGGCCAGGTCCGCCCGATTGAGCAGGTTGGCCGAGCGCAAGGCGCAGGCCCGCAGGAAGCGCTCGAAATCGCGCAGGCTGCCCACATTGGCCCGGGTCCGGACATCGCGTTCCAGGTAGGTGGCCAGGTAGGAATTGTGGAAGGAGACGGCGTCCAGATCCTTTCGGGCGTGGAGTTCCGGCATTCCGCCGCGAACGATGAAGTCCAGGAGCGGCGTCCGGGGACGGGCCGCACGCACCTCGGCGAAGGCGAGGGGGGCGAGTTCGAGAATGGCGGCCCGGCCGGCCAGCGACTCGCTGACACCCCGCATCAGCGTGAACTTCTGCGAACCGGTGAGCAGAAACTGGCCGGTACGGTCCCGCTGGCCGTCCACCACCGACTTCAAGTGTCGGAACAGGGCGGGGGCATATTGCACCTCGTCCAGGATCACCGGAGGCGGGTGCCGCTGGAGGAACAAGGCCGGCTCCTTCTCGGCCTGCTCGGCCTCGCTGGGCAGATCCAGGGACACAAAGTCGTGGTCCGGGAACAGCCGGCGCAGCGTCGAGGTCTTGCCCGTCTGGCGCGCGCCGGTGAGCACGACCACCGGGCGGGTGGCCGCCAGTTGGCGGAGGCTGGCTTCGAGGGTGCGCGGAATCCACATGTGCGTAAAATGCGACTGGATCGCATATTCCGCAAGGCGATTGGTGGCGGATCCGCCCAACCTGGGAGCGTCCAGGCCACCCGTTTGCGTCCAGGCGACCGGTGCATCCGCGAACGCATGGTATGGCAGGTGTCCTGGAGGGACGCCGCGACCTTAGCCCGGCGTTTCAAGGCCGGGACCCACGGCAGCCCAGGGGTCATCCGCCCCGGAGGGACGGGGGGATCACCCCGGATGGAGCATCGCCAGAAAGCGGGCGGGCCGCACGATGGGAATGCCAAAGGGTTTTCCCAGTTCGAGCAGGTCGTGGTCGTAGGTGACGAGAACCTGCGCACTTGCAGCCAGCGCGGCGGCCAGGTAGGGATCGTCCCGCTCATCCCGACTGCGGCGCTTTCCCAGCGGCGAGGGTTCGACCCGGCGCACATTGTCCAGATACCAGTCCAGCCGGGCGCTGGCGTTGTGCGTGGGTTGGCGTTCCCGGATGACGCGCACCGCCGTCTCGCGGGTTTCCTCCAAAGTCGCCACCGTGCCGTAGGCGAACGCCTGGCGTCGGGCCATCCGGATGAGGCAGAGCCAGCCGTCGCCCTGCCAGCAAACGCCGGCCACGACTACGTTGGCATCAAACACGACGCGCATGTTTGAGCTGTTGGCGAACCTCTTTCTGGGTCTTCAGGACCGACGCGAGCTCGGCCTCGCTTGGACCGGCGGGAGCGCCCGGGGTTGTCGAGTGCAGGAGCGCCAGGTCGGCCTCGATCTCCCGCTTCATCCGTTCGCGCAGGAGGTCGCGGAAGAACTCGCTGGCGTTGCCGAAGTCGCGGGCCACCGTGCGCCGGACGTACTCGGCCTGCTCCGGCGTCAACGAGATGTTCATGGTGCCCATCTTCATGTCGGCACCCTAACGATGACCAACATCTATTGTCAATCATTGGCGGAGTGCGCCGCCCGCAACCGGCAAGGGGGCACGGCTTTGTCCTTCCGCTCCGGGAGCCGCGCCTTCACCTTGATCGAGTTGCTGGTCGTGATCGCAATCATCGCGATCCTCGCGGGTCTGCTATTGCCGGCGCTCGCGCGCGCCAAGGCGGCGGCCCGGGCGACCGAATGCCGCAACAACCTTCGCACGATGGGCCTGGCCATGCAGATGTACCTCGGCGATTTCAACGCCTACCCGCCCACCGACGGCGCGGGCATCCTGGGCTTTGGCGAGAAGTACGGCTGGCTCATGCACGACGACTGGAAGATGAGACTGGTCCCCTTCATCGGCGTGAATGACGACCGGTTCGCCCAGCGCGAAGACACCATGCGCGTGCTGCGCTGCCCGCAGAAGGTTGCCAACGAAGATGGAAAGCGCGGCGAGGGCCAGTACGCCCTGAACGCCTCCGGCACCGCGCCTTTCAGGACGGGTCTCGACCTGGGCATCGGCGGCTCCGGCGAAGGTTGGATGCGCCGCCCCACGAAGGAGTCGGTCGTCCGCACCCCGGCGGACCTGATCGCCGTGGGGGACATCGCGCCCGGCTTCACGTTGGGCGAGATGTTCTGGACCTCGGGATATTTCGACCCTTGCTCGACCAACTCAGCGTTGTGGCCCGGCACGAGCCACGGCGGCGGTGCGGCCAACATGCTCTTCGCCGATGGCCACGTGGAAAGCGGCCGGCAGACGAACTGGCTGTCCATTGCCAACCGCCATCGGTGGAACAACGACGGCGAACCGCACCCGGAAACCTGGGGCCGGAACTGAGCGGTTTAAATCACTCGGGCATCATGGTCCCGATGCGCTGCCGCCGGCAGAACCGTTGGGGTCAGATCTAACATGTTGACAATGGGGTTGGGAGGGCTGGTGGTTGAGGCTTGGCCCATGTAACCGCGGGGGGAGATCGGAAGTGCTGACGTTTGCGGCAGGGGTGCACACCTCAGGCGAATCCTACCTGGCCTTCTGCGGCGGCGACTTCATGTTGACCACCAGAACACCGACGCCCTTCTTCCAGTACTGGTCGCTGTCCGAGGACGTCGCCCTGGCCGGCCCAACCGCCCGCTTCAAGGGACAGCTCGGCGTGGACACCGACCTCGTGCTGCTCCAGCCCGCAGGCGCGGAGCTGAGCAAGGACAGCTTCACGCACAAGGAGTGCGAGCCGATTGTGCACCGCATCCACCAGCAGAAATACGGCAAGGCCTTCGAGGAGAAACAGGTGGTTTGCCGGGCCAGGGGCAAGGAAGGCGAGGGCTTCTTCGCCGTGATCTTCCCTTTCACCCAGTCGCCGGGCCGGCCGGCTGGGGCAGGATCGAAGCAGAGGCGGATCAACGCGCCTCGGTAGCCCGGGTAACCGGCGAGACGGATAACGTAGCGATGGAATGTATCATCAGCATTGATGAGAAAGTTCAAGGTGTTCTCTTTCTCCGGGCCGGGTTGATCATGCCGCTGCCAGAACAAGGTGGCCTCGCGATAGGAGGTGTGCAAGGCGGCTTCGATAATGAGAAAAGGGGCGTCCTCGGCCTGCCAGAAGGTATAGGGACTGATCAACTGAGGATCGTCCTGCTCCAGACGAATGTGGAGGTGGCCGGCGACGGGCCACCCTTGGTCCTGAGCGTCTTGGTAGTGCCAACCCTGACGGTCGCTGGAGAAACCCCAAGTCGGTAGTGTGGCGGGGCGCACAGCAACGGCCCGTGCACGAATGTCCTTCAGGCTGCCGACGACCAGTTCGTAGCGGAAGTCGTAAGTGATGTTGTGGTCAAGGATTTCCTCGCCCTGCCCGGCAAGGTAGCCGGTGGCATTGGCGAACGTGTCGCTCAAACCAGGTTTACCGGAGAAGCCACCAGTGAAGAACACGCGCCCAGGCGTGACGAGACCGAGCCCCTGATCGTTGGCGTCGAGCAGCGCGGACCAGTTCTCCGTGCCGTGCCAGAACGCCCAGGGATGTTTGCCCGTGGCCTTGGGCACCTCCCCCACAGGACCCCCAGTGAAAGGACGGCCGCCTGTGTAACTGACGACACGATGAAAGGCTGCATTGGCATACACGGCAGGCAGTTCCTGAAAGCGGGCAGCATATTGCTTGCGGTCAGTGCGGGCGTTTTGAGGCGGGCGCGGGCCTTCACGACGGGACCGTCCAGTTCGAGCCAGGAATCGAAGGTGCAATCGCCGGGCACGTTGTTCAGAGGCCACTGCAGGGGGCGGCACGTCACGTGGAGCGTGTGGCCGTCATTCTCGTGCGCGAGCACAAAGGAAGGATTCTTGAACTCATCGCCTGCCTGAATGGGATTCCAGCCGATGTGCTCCCAGTGTTTCTGCGGGCGCTGCCCATTGGCATCGAATGGCACAGGCCCGGAAAAGAAGGACAACTGCACTTGGCGACCGAGGTCGAAGTTGTTGATGAGATTTCCGCCGCCGGCCCGCGCCAGGAAGACAATGGCTCCGCCATGATTGAGGTCCACCCCAACTTTTACCACCCCATTGTCGAGATAGCTCATCTGCGCAGCGGACGGGACCTGCCCCGATCCCTCGGCGGCAAACGGTGTGGGCAGCGGTGCCAGCATCAGGGCCGCAGCAACGATGGTAAGTCTGCTCGTGTAAACAAAGCCAAGACGCATACGGGGCGTGATTTTACCAGGCAAGAATTCGGAACAGAAGGCGAAAGAACGGGGCCGCCGGACGCGGGCGTCCAGGTCGGCGAATCCGCCTTCGCCCAGGCGCTGCGGCGGGACAAGGCGAAAGGGCGTCAAGTGGTTTCGGCGCGGGCGTCCCGCAGCATGGCGCGAGGTCGCGCAGCACCCCGCAGCGTGGTGTATGGCGTGTCGAATGGAGCCTCCAGGTCGCGCCCCGTGCAAGCTCTTAGCGCGATGTTGGACTTTCAGAACGGGGGGGCGGGAGATATCGCCACCGCACCGAGGGAGCCATCGGGTCTCAGAACGAGGCGGCCCCCAAATTGAGCGAACTGTCCGGCAGAAATCCTGCGGACCGGCTGATTGGCGAGGGCGACCACAGCATCCGCATTGCCTTCGACCAGCCAACCACCTTGAGGAGCGCGCCAGATATTCACAAAGCACGGGGCTGCGATGGTGTCGCCAATTTGAACGTGAGACTTGAGGGTTCTGGCCGCCGGGTCCATGGACAGAATGGCGTCGCGGGTGAAAGCCAAACGTGAGCCGCCGACCATGCGTTCGTCGGGTTTGGCGAGGGTGAGGTTGAGGGCGTGATTCGAACCGGTGATGGCCAGTGTTTGTGCGGGGAGCAAACAGGGCCAGGCGGCGTCCAGGCCGGCCGTCTGGTTGGTCAGGTTGAGCTGGTCCACTTTGCCGCGATAGTAAGCTTGTGCGAGCGCGAGCGTGATCTCGGGTCCCTGAAGGAGCGTGCCGCCGGCGAGGGTAGCCTGCCGGAATCCAGCTCCGTCCGTGGAGAGGAAGCCATACTCGCCACGGGCTTTCCTTGCGCCCATCTGGCGCACGCGGTCAAAGCGGCCGTCTGCAAAGACAAAGTCGGTGCGGCCGTTCTTGAGCTTGACCTCAAGGGCGACCGCGCGCAGGGCGTCCCGTTCGTTGTCGGCGATGTCGATCAGTTTGGCCGAGGCGATATAGGGCTCTCCCAGATAAGGCTCGATGATTCCGACGAAGGCGGATTGGGGCTGCGGCTGCGCGGGGGTGCGGGCGTAAACGCAGGTCCAACGATAGCCGGCCAGTGGAGGCGTCCAGTTCTTCTGGATGTTTTCCGCCTCGGCGCACTTGGTTTGAAGCACATCTGCCTTGAGGACGCGCAGGCCTTGGGCGCCAAGCAGGCGCAGCTTGGTGAAGCGCCGCGGACTTGCGGGATCGAGGCTCCTGCCCAGCAGGGCTTCCTCGGACACGCCCCCGCGCGTGTCCTTTTCAAAGCGCACCATGCGCCAGGTGGCCTCGAAAGTGTCAGGAGCGTCGCCTGCGGCTTTGGAGCCGGGCGTTTGCTCGAAGATCGAGAGATAGGCCGCTTCCGAGGTGAAACTGGTGGTGGGTTTGATGTGCTCGACGGGTTGGACCTCGAGCGCATTCCATTGGAAGTCGTCATTGACGGTTCCATGGATCGCGTAGCTGTGCATGGCGCCGCCGGCGACGCGGAAGATGTCCACCAGGTAGGAGTTGCCCGGTGAGATGCGCCGGGGCAGGTCGTCCGTCAGCGCTTGCTGGCGCGGTGTCAAGGGCTGCGAGCCGGTGCCTTCGTCCACGTCAATCAAGGCGATGCGTCGGCGGTAGAGCGAGGCATTCTTCGTCGGAGCGGCGAGGGCTTCCAGGGTGCGTGAACCGGTGGCGTCCACGAGTCCGGTCGCGTGGGACGGCGGGTTGGGTTCGTCCAATGCCGCCGATTGACCGTCGAGGACTTCAACGGTGTTGTGAACGCGAAGCAGTTTATCGTTGGGCTTGGAGTATCCGGAGCGCTGACCGCCTTCGATCATGGCCTGCAACCCGGCGTGATGCACATGCAGATCGAGGAGATCGGAGTGGGCGTGACCGGAACCGATCCCAACCCGCAGCCAGGCGGAGCGGCGGAAGCGCGGATCGTCGTGTTCCCAGCCGGTTTCCAGAACAGCCGCCCAATTCGCCACGACGCGGGAGCGGTTGTCCAGCCACGGCGCTCGCGGCTGAGCAGCGGCGGCCCTCTCGATGGCTTGCCATTCCTCATGGCTTTCCTGCTTGCGGCCGCGGACGTGCTGGAGCACCCAGGCAAAGCGGGCATCGCGGCCCCAGCGCCAGCCGGGTTCGGCAGCTTCGATCGCCCACCCTCGGGCATGAGTGAAGTTCCCGTTTGGCCCGGTCACATCGCCGATGCGCAACCAGTCCCAGCCTGCGGTCATGATATCGAGCGCCCATTCACACTGGTTGAGCGGACGGGGCGTCCTGGCGAGGAGCGACAACTCCGAGCTGCCACCGGCGCGGATGTATTGCTCGAGCGACACGCCGTGCTCGCGGGCGCCCTCACCATGGGAATAGAACGTCGAGCCGAGTTGCTTGCAGCCGTGGCTGTCGGTGTCGCTATAGAGGAAGGGCAACAAGTTGTCGGCGTAAGGCTTGACCCAGTCATCAGACAACTGGGGCTGACCAACGGCCGCGGCGATCGTGGCAACTGCACTGGGCCAGGTGTGGTCGAAGCCGCGCAGCGTGCGTTTGGCGAGGTGTTGCACAAGGTAGGCGTCGAGAAAGGCGGTGACATCGGCCGGGCTGTGGATGGACGGAATGAAACGATGGAGCGAGCCGGCGAGTAGCTGGTTGGTGCGAATGTAGTCAAAGAGCAAATCGTACGCCCGCAGCGGCGCCAGATACTGGTCATATTGGAAAAGCCATTCGGCTTTGACGACCCGGTTACTGCAGCGGAAGTCGTAATTCTGCCAGGCGGGCTGGCGCGCCACGGCGTAGAAGAAGTTCGCGGAGTCTATGGAAGGGAACGCCCAGGCATGGCGGACCAACAGGATGGCGGCATCACGGCCGAGGTTGTCATCGCCGCTCTTGGCCCAAAGCTCAGCCGCGCCGCGCCAGCCTGTGCCCGAGTGACGTAGCCGGTAGTGAACGGCGTCCGCGATGGGGCAGAATGTGCGGCCTTTCTTCGGATCATTGGGTCGGGAAAGAACAGGCCGGCCCCGTCGTCCTTGCAGGGAAACGGGTCCGGCAAGGGGCGATGCGCCGCAAGGTCGGCGATGGCGTAGCTCAAACCGAGCTTCCTGTTTAGCAGGAAGGTGTCAGGGCCGTAGCCAACGCAGAACCCCAGATTGTTGTCCAACTGGTGCCCTACTCCGCCTGGGGATTCCCACTTGCCAAACTCGGTCTCGATCTCGGCTGCGGTTTTGTCACTGGTGCCCGGCGAATAATCTTCCGCGAAAAACTCGAAATCGCTGCCCTGGGAGTTGAGGGGCGGCAGCCACGCCCAAAGGCGAGCATCGCGGGCCAACCGCTCGTCCGGAGTGAGTTTGGGTATGGCAGCCACGGCCGCCTGTTCCTCGCGGGAGTAGCTGGCTTTGAGTTGCGCCAGCTCCTCATCGGTGATCAAGGAGCGGCGCTGCTTCCAAGGCCCAGCGCGAACGCCGGCCATGACGTCGTCCAGGGTCAGCGAATGGACCAGCAGCTCCACCTGGCTCCCACGGTCCACCCACACTTCTGCCGCATATTGACGTCGTCCCGGCGCGTGAAAGTAGATCTCGCCGACACTAAAGAAATCGTCCGTGTAACCAATGCGGATCCGGTATTCGCTCATCCCGCCATCGAGCCGGTCGTTGACTCTCATGCCGAGGTAGAGCGGCTGGCGGTAGGTCCTCAAGTTTGCTGTCTCCACCGCACCGATGACGCGTATCGCGTAGAGCGAAGGGGGCAGTTCACCACAGTCGAGAGCAAACACCGGTGATCGGATTCCGCAGCGCATGACCGAGAATGGCCCCTGACCGCGAAAGGACCGCTCGGCCTTGGGTTGGAACTGTTCGAAAGCCCGTGCCGCCCGCATTGGGAGGTCAGGGGCCTGCCACAGCTTGCGCAACGACTGGCGGTCGAACATGGGGTGCGTGCCGCCCTTGGCGCAGGAATAGACTTCCACGGCGCCCGGATAGAGCGGGGCCTTCTGCGAGCCGAGTTCAAAGCCCCTGAGACCTGCCAGCGGGCCGCCGGGGCGGAATTGCGACTGCTCCTGTGCCAACAGCACCGACGGACAAAGCAGCAGCACGCATGCTATGAAGCGGCACATAAGCAGCGCTGTGCGCGCCCACTCGTAGCTAGGGAGAATGCAGACCAAGAAGGTCAGGGCGGCAATTCCATAAGACACAAGGAAGATTTTAGGGCCATCCCCAGCGTCCACTTGCCCCCATGGTGCCTTGCTCGTTGCGGCTGGTTTGGCATTCATTCTGGAGATTGGGGTAGGCTGTCCGCCAGTCCCTCCGCGCCCGCGATGCGCGCTGGACTGCCCGGTTCCCACCGCAAGTCGCCCGCAGGTGCGTCACGAAATGGAGGCGCTTGGCGGAGGTCGGCCGCGTCATGAATCAGTCGGTCAGCCCCATCGCCGTTCGCAGCAGTGAGTCGCCCCGTTGCGGTATCGATGGACCACGTTTTGCACCAGCGCAGCACAGGCTCGCTGCCTTGCCAGACCAAAGGCAGGAAGAGGTTGCGTCCGCTGCCGCGCTGGGTCCACTGACTGTAACGGTCACCGACATAGACGTGCGTGGTGACCTCGGAACCGGCCACGGTGAGGACGAAATCATGCTGCGTGCTGTAGGAGTCCGACGAGGACGGATCGGTGCGCAGAAGCTTCAACTCAGACCACGGCCCGGCGAGGTTGGTCGCAGTGGCAAACATGGTCGCAGAAGAGTTCCAGCCGACCAGAGCGGAACTAAACCAGTAGTACACTCCGCCAACGTTGATGATGTGCGAAGCCTCCCGCGAGGAGTGGTCGCGCGGCACGCCATTCCGGTCGCCGCTCACGTTATCGAATCCCTCAAACACCTTGCGCTCGATTCGCAGAAAATCTTTGGACAGTTCAAAGATGGCGAGGCTCTGGTTCAGGTACTTCTTGCCGCCGATGTCCTTGTCCAGGGTCGCGATCACATAGGCGCGGTCCCCTTCCTGATAGACGGATTGATCCCCCGTCGAGCGAGTCCCTTCCGGGCTTTCCGCATTTTCAAATTCATAAGTCCCATCAATGCGGTCGCAAACAGCGAAGCCGACCTTGTGTCGTTTCCATTGCCGTGGGCTATCGGCTTCGAAAACGATCACGTACCGCCCGGTGGTTCGGCAGTGCAACAGGGCCGGACGTCCCGCCCAACCCAGGTTCGCGAATTGGCCTTCCATCCGGATGACGGTGTTCTCGAATTTCCAGTCGCCGAGATTGCGCGAGGAGTAAAGGTTGACGCGCCAGGGCCAGCGGCCGGGACCCGTGTCGTAGCCAATCCAGTAAAAGACTTCGCCTCTCTGAATGATATGCCCGCCGTTACACCAGATCTCGCGGCCGGCCGCGTCGTGCCAGACCGTGTCGTTTCGAATGATACCGTCCTCAGCCAGAGCCGAGAGCGCAGTCAGGAAGGCGGCCAGAACCACCGTGACTCTGCCGGCTCGGCAGGGCGTGACTAAAGGCGGCGTGTTCATGGCTCGCCATTGCCATCGGGATCGGATAAAACGGTGGCCGAAAGAGTCGCCGTGTCGCCCAGAACCCAGCCTCTCGCAAGCACCCCTCCGGAGCCAGGAAACGGACTGAATCGCGTTCATGGTGCTGATCTTAGCCGTATTCTGGTGGTGAGTTCCAGTTCCGTCCACAGAATGGTCCTGTTGCAGTCCATGCTGGACTGGGCAAGGACGGAAGAATGACTTTTGGGATCAAGGGGCTCCTCGCCGACGGCAGAGCAATAGGCTTTCGCCTGGCCGACGCCGGCTCCGTTGGCGTTTACTATTGATGGCTTGGTTCGCGCGCGGTTATGGACGCCGAAGGCCGATGCATTGGGTGGCTACGACAAACGATTTCTCCATATCCATCGTCCGCTTGGTCAGAACTCGCCTCCATTTGACACCGTCGCGTAATGTCACTCGCTTTGCGCGCGACGTTCCCATCTCACCTTGTTTCGTGGATGCCTTCATGGCTTCGCCTCCAGAACCAGCACCCAGTCCTGGTCTGCCACCGGTGGCGTGAACTCGGTGCTTTTCCACGGCGCGACCTCGACAGGCGGGAGGTCGCGGCGTTCGCCGGTGCGGGGATCGAGCCACTGCGCGGCCAGCCGTGGTCCTTTGAGCAGAAACGTTCGTATAGTCGCCGGCTTGCCAGACGGGAAGTAGATCAGGGCATACCGTGCGTCCGGTGCGCAGCAGGCGGCAACGTAACCTGGGCCCGTAGCATTAGGCGGCACGACCAGCGAGGGATCGGGCATCCGGTCGAAATAGTTCCCCGATTCGATCAGCGTGCGCGCGTGCCGCATCTGCCCGGCAGCGGGAAATTGGATCGCTCCATCCCACGGCCGTTCGGCGCCAATGAGCACCGGCCTGCCTGGAGCCCACATCTGCCAGACCTCGTTGCAGCCGTAGGTGTGGCCGAACGCACCGCTGAAGAAAGCCCAGTAACAGAATCGCCGGGCATGAATGGCCTCGAGCCGGCCGTTCGCCACGTTGAACGCATGCGGGATGTTCTCGTAACCCGGCTCCCCATCGAGGACGGGTTTCACCGGCGTGCGGCAGTATTCGGCCAGGAGGGACGTATAGTTGTCCCGGTCGCGAGTGTGCCCGGTCTGGACCATGTTGAAGTCGAGCCAGGGCGCATTGTGGAAATTGATGGCTGAGCTGTACTGGCCAGTGGGATGAAAGGTGATCAGATGCCGTCCGCGATCAGCCTCCCGCAGTCCCTGCGCCATCGCATCGAGCGTGCGTCGTTCCTCGTCATCGCCGACGAACTTGTCCCCACCGAGAATCCAGATTAGGCCGGCGTCGCGATACCGGCGGCCCAGCCATTTGCCATAGGCTCGTGCGTTGTCGGCATTGAAGATGAGCGGGCCTTTGCCACCCTTCTTATGCCACTTATCGCCCCACGTCGGGAGGAACCCGATGCGCAAGCCGAGGTCGTTAGCGCGCCGCACGATGAAATCCACATGGTCCCAGTAATCGTTGTCGGGCCCGTCCTTCACGTCGGGCCGCGTGGGATCGTTGTTCACTAGTGGGCGATGGCCGTAGGCGTTTGGCGTGTTTAATCCATCGAGTTCCGCCAGCGCGACCGCCTGGATGACGGTGAAGCCCTTGCTCGCCCGGTCTTCGAGGTAGCGCGTCGCCTCCTCACGGTTAAGCCGGTGAAACAATTCCCAGGCGGTGTCTCCGAGCCAGAAGAACGGCTTCCCTTCCTCAGTGACCAGGAATCGGTGGTTCTCGGAAACCCGCAAGCGACGCAGGTCCCGCTCGGCGGCGGTAACCTCGAGTCCGACGATCAGACTTCCGGCTGCCAGCAGACCGGCGGCGAGGAATACCATTCGGTTCGCTCTCATAGGGAGAACAAGGTCGCGAATGCTTGGTTTATTGCTCATATCGGTCCGGTTGCCTGACGCCCGGGATGGCGAGCCGTGTGCGACTGCCGGGCCGGCTTTCGGTCGGACTTCCGCTGGCTGCTTCGCGGATCAGGAGCGCTGCCTGGTTGATTCGAGTGTCGGCATTGCCGGGCGACCGGTCGTGATCGTCGATCGGCGAGTCATTCCAGGACACGAGCAGGTCCAGGCTGGGGATGACCCACAACATGCGCTTGCCGCCGTGCCCGCCCGCGATGAAGGTGTCCGGTGGCGCATCGACATACAACCGCTGGCCGAGCCGGTTGGTGCGGTTCAGCCACCAGTTGAAGCTGTAGAAACCAGGGCCGATGGGGGTAATGTTCTTTTTGCCGCCCAGGGACCGCTGGCCCGGCAGCATCTCGGCGTCCTGCCCACGGGTCAGTGGCAGGTCGGCGGGGATCGGGCTGCTGATGGCCGTCTGGATCAGTTCAGGTCGGATCAACTGCTGGTGGCGCCATCGGCCATTGCGAAGATAGAGCAAACCGAACCGGGCGAAGTCGCGAACCGACACCGCCAGCCGCCCGGGGCGGTTGCCGGGACCGAACGCTTCAAAGGTGCAGTCGTCTTCAAATTGCAGCGGCTCGGCCAGGTAGCGCTCCAGCAGGGCGGTGCCGTTGGTTCGAAAAACTTTCTGGGTGAGCGTGTCATAGTACAGCGCGAGCGCATAATCGTTGTAGGAATAAGCCTGGCCGGGCAGCTCCGTGAGGCCATAGCCGGAGGTTTGCGAGGCCAGATGCCGCCACGTGATGGCCGCATCCTTGCCGTGATTGATCTCCTTCAACCGCGGCTCGAAGTCCGACACGGGGTCGTCTGCGCTTTTCAGTTTGCCCTCTTGAATGGCGAGGAAGAGCAAAGTGGAGACGACCGGCTTCATGGCGGAAGCGACATCACCGCTCCTGGCCTGGTCGCCCCAGGCATAGACCATGTAGCCGTGCCGAACCACACAACCGCGGCCGCCGACCCAGTCACGTAGCTCATCGAGTTTGGCGAGCGAAAGCCCCACTTGTTCCGGGGTGCGCGTTGGCCAGGTCTCACCGGGATAAAGTGCGTTCGGTTCGGCGGCGAACAATGTCCAGCAGGTGCCAATCAGCAAGAGAGGAACACCAGCACCTCGATTGAAGAATACGAACGGTCTCATATCACGGTGCTGGCAAGCATAAGCGGAAGGCGAGCCCGGGGCGACGAGAAACGTGCTCTGGGACCCGCCGAGTCTCGCATCTTGAAATGCAGGTTCATTTTGCTGCGCCTGTTGCCTGTCCCGTGAACACCACAACGCGCGGCTCGCCGGATGATCCGCTGTTGAACTGGACAGGAGCTTGGTCCGGCAGCCGGCCCCGGCCGACTTCCGCACCGGACCGGGGATCGTAGATGCGATAGGCGCGGGGCACGCCGAGTGAAGTGATCCCGGTGCCGCCGCCTTCGGGCAGATAGAGCACGAAGAGCTTGCCCGGCACGGCCAGCCCGCGTCGACCGTAGGTGTAAGTCCAGTTCGGCTGCATGTCGGCGAAGGGCAGCCCATCGAAGATCCTGGCCACGATGCCCGGGTAGCGGGAGCCTTCGAAATCCAGCGCTTCACGCCAGCCAGCACCGGGGGCGGTACACCAGTCGGCGTGGTCGGGTTCCTTGGCGTGCAAGCGCCATTGCCAGAGACTGCCGGCGCCATAGACCAACCCCATCGTTCCGCCGGCGGTGAGATTGCACCACGCCTCATGGCCTTGCCACCAACCCGTGCCGCGGCCGGTCTTGCCGATGTTCTCGTAAGTGGGCTCGCCGTTGGCCACGGCCTTGACCGGTACATTGCGCCACATGTCGGCCACGCGCTCCGGCACGTGCTCGCCGTTGTGCCCGGTCTGGCACCATTGGAAATCGAGCCAGGCCTTGTCCTGATGGGTGCGAAACAGCGAATGCGGCGAATAGTGAATTCCGGTGGGCTGGTGGTAAGCGTCCCATTGTTCGATGGCCCGACCTGCGCGGTTCAGTTGTTCGACGACAAACGGATCGGTCCCCGGCCCGTCGCCGCCCACGAGCCAGATCGCTGGCCGGGCGCCGTAGCGGGCCACAAGGTAGCGGCAATAGCGCGCGTAGTCTTCCGCGCTCACGACATTGCCGGCGGTGCGACGCCCTTTCCATCCGTAGCCGTGGAAAACCGGTTGGTAAACGGGCGCGATACCGTGCGCCACGAGGATGCCGGTGAGTCGGTCGAACATCTGGAAATATTCAGGGCGCAACTGCCGCAGCGTGCCCTTCGGCAAGTCCTCGAACCCGACATCGAATCCCAAGTCCTCCGTGCGCGAGCGGGGACCTTTGCAGTCCATGTCTGGCTGGACGGTCATGAGCAGAGCGGCGTTGAAACCCTTGGCCTGGCGATCCCGCGCATAGGTTTCCGCCTGTTCGACGGTCGCCCGCCACGGCAAGGCCCAGGCCGTGTCCGCGCAGAGCAACCGCGGTGTGCCATCCGCATGGATCAGGTTGCGACCGCCCGGCGGAATGCTCCAGAAACCGTGCCGTTCGAAGGGGGTGGCTTCCGCGCCGCTGCGGCCGGGAGAGGAACTCAACTCGCCGGTGCGCCCGTGCAAGCCGGGGTCCTGGTCGGCGGACACCGATTGCCATCGCCAGACGCCGGAGGATTTGGTTGAGGCGAAGCGAACACGAAACGTCCGGCCACCATCCCAGAACATCGGCCGCCGGAGCTTCGTGCCATCGTCGTGGATGAAGTCCGCCCAGGCTTCGGTGTCGGTGTAGGGATTGGCCGTGTCGCGCGTGGCGGTGAACGTCAGTTCGACCTCGTGCCATTGCGGGACGGCGGTGACAGCTTCAGCACCTGTGGCATGCCACGCGGCCAGCAGGAGAGCGGTGAGGAGTGGGAGGGAGGGTTTCATGGTCGTCGTCTTATCGGGACGGCTGGGGGCTGACGGTGATCTTTCGTCGCCAGAGCGAATTGACGCTGTAATTCGTCGCGCTCTTGTGATTGATCAGGAGGAAGAACTCGGCCCCGACCGCGTTCATGTCGTCGGTTTCGCGATCCCCTTCGACGGTCAGAAACGTGGAATAGGGCATCCACTGTCCGGGTTCCTCGTCGACCAGGATGGGCGGCTCGAAGTGAATCGCGTCGTCCGACAAGTGCAGGCGCAGCCTCCCCACGCCGCGGCCAAAGCACCAACTCGTCACCATGTACTGGCCCAGGGCGCGGTTCCAGGCCGCATCGGCGTGCAGGTCGATCGGATGTCCCGGGCCCAAATCCGATTGCGGGAGTACGGCCGCCCCGTACCCGGTCAAGCCATCTTGTTCCCAGGCGCCGTCGCTGAACTTTCGCCACGGGGTCACCGAGCCGCGGCGAGCTGCCTTCAACACGTCGGCAACCGGCGCACGGGCGACCGCCGCGCGCCGCCCGGAGGGTCCTTGGTCATTGAAGTAAACGTGAAAGTAGTCGCCCACCACGAGGAAGGGTGCACCTCCCACATTGCCGGCTGCATCTTGAGGCCGCACGATCTCACCACAATAAACCCAGCGGTCTCCGCCATCTGTGGAAAACACGAGTCCCAACGCGTATTTCTCGCCACTGTTCACGGCCGGTGGTCCCGGATGAAGCTCAACATGCACGACTCCCAGCAGGTTCCCGTCGGGCAGGCGATGGATATTCAGCAGCCACAGTCCCGCGTGATGGACGTTGGTGTATTGGCCGCGGAGGTCAAAGAGCTCGTCGCGGCTCTTCTGCCACACCCTGGCTTCAAACGGATTGCTCGGCGTACCGCGCCATTTCTCTATTCTCTTCCCCCAGTCCACCGTGTGGTAGAAGAACCACGAGTTCTGATCCCGTCGGAGTGTGGCCAGTGTCGAGTCCATGACGAACGGCATGTTGTCCCGGCCGCGGATCAGTTCGCGGGGTCCGACCGTCACCTTCGCGGGGCGCGGCGATATCGGCTTTGGCACGGATTCAGCCGGATTCTGGCTGGCTTTGCGCGCCGAAAGCACTTCACGGATGGCATCCAAGCGCGAGGTGTTGGGTTGGCCGCCCAAGGCCCAGGTCGGCGACAGCCATCCGCCTTCATCATGTTCGTTCCAGGCGTAGATAATGGATGTGTTCGCGGCACAGATATCCTCGTGTTCTCGCACGAAGGTGAGTGCGCGCTGAAGGTGCGAGGCGATCTCGGCTGGAGCGGCTCGGGCAGGAAACACGGCCTGACGGTGATAGCTGTGATCCTTTTCCCGATCCATGATCCCCGGCCGACTGCCGTCAATTCGCACCTGCTTGTCGCCCTTCACCTCCGCAAACCACGGCAGCCGATCATGATATTTCGCCGGCCCCAACGTGCGTTGAACTTCCTCGGTCACCCGGCCGCCCGACCATGCATCCCAACGAATCGCGCCAACGCTAGGCCGCGAAGGACGCCCTTGTGCTGGGCTGGCTGGCTGGAGTTGCGATTCCGGCGCACCGACGGAATGGAGCATGGCCAGCGGCGCGAGCAGCAGGGTGGTGAGGAGACGTTTCATGGCCATGTTTTATCAGAATCAAAGCTTTTCGCAAAGTTCCCGTTGCTGCCGATTTCCCGCTCCGCTACGCTGCCGCTCCAGGATCATGATGATTCAACCACGGATCATGCGGAACGTACGGAATGCCTCCCCGGTAGAGGAAGGCGTTCCCTACCGCGTGAAAAGGAAATGACCATGCCCAAGGAAATCCAATACGACGTTTTTCTGAGCCACAGTTCGAAGGACAAGGCGGGGGTGCGGCCGCTGGCAGAACGGCTGAAGCTGGCGGGTCTGCGATGCCGGCGGTGACATGAAACCATGAGGAAGAAACTCCAACTTGCTGTGCCAGAACCCGTGGAACCCCTCCTCCACGTCGTGCGGGAAGAGCGAGTTATCCTCGACACGGACCTGGCCCGGCTTTATGGCGTTCCCACCAAACGGCTCAATGAGCAGGTGAAACGCAACGCCGAGAGGTTTCCTCCCGACTTTGCGTTCCGCCTGACCAACGCCGAAGCCGTCAGGCTGCTGCGTTCAAGGTCGCAATTTGCGACCTTGAAGCGCGGGCAGAATATCAAATACCTGCCCTACGTCTTCACCGAGCACGGCGCGATCATGGCGGCGAACGTTCTGAACAGCCCGCAGGCCACCCAGATGAGCGTCTTCTTCGTCCGTGCGTTCGTGAAGATGCGAGCCGTGCTCTCGGACGACCGGCAACTCGCCCGCAAGCTGGCCGAACTGGAGAAGGAACTGAAAAGCCGCCTGGACTTGCACGAGACGGCCATCGTCGAAGTCCTCCAGCGCGTCATGGACATCCTCGATCCGCCGCCCCAACCGGAGCCGAAGCGGCGGCAGATCGGCTTCCACGTTGCCAACGATGACGCAGCGGAGTGAAATCGTGAGTGCCGAATTCCAATACGACGTTTTCCTGAGCCACAGCAGCAAGGACAAGGCGGTGGTGCGCCCGCTGGCGGAGCGGTTGCGGGCGGACGGGCCGGAAGCGAAGGCAGAATGTAGAAGGCAGAAGGCAGAAATTCTTCATTCTGCGTTCTTCCTTCATCCTTCCCTTTGCGCGTTCGGGTCGGACTGGGCGCAATGGGAGGCCCCTGGCTTTTGACACCGAACTCAACCAGCATTTTGAATCGGCGCGCAAGGCCGCTCAAGCCGGCGGGAATGCCTCGATCGACGTCATCCTCCATTGGCTCCACGTTCCCAGCCGCCGCATGGTCGCGTAGGCTGAATCTTGTCAGAAGGTGCCAGATTATTGCAGAGTGACATCATGAGTTTCGATGTGGACACGGCTTTTGCGGAGTTCCAGCGCATCCTGAAACGGCACCCGGTGCTCGTTGTTGGGACGGGCGCCTCCTGTGCATTGGATGCCCGCTTTGGAATGCCAGCGCTTGCCAAAGAGCTGTGCGCCCGCGTCAAGCCAGGATCGGCAACCGAAGGCCAGCAATGGGCACAGGTGCTGGACGCCCTGAAGGCCGGCAAGAGCCTTGAGGAATCGCTGGATGCGGCCACGGAGAAGAGCTTAGTGAACCGCATCGTGGCGGTGACCGGAGCTTTCGTTGCCGGCATAGATCACGATTGGGCTTGGCGAGTGGCAACAGGTCAGGATGTCCCGCCGCTGTCGGGACTTCTGAAGAAACTGGTGGACGGCCTGCCGCCAACAAACCCGATCCAGCACGTCGTAACGCCGAACTACGACATGCTTGTCGAGCATACCTGCGATGCTCTTGGAATCCCGTTCACCGACGGTTTTGTGGCCGGAAGTACGTGCCGACGGAATGGGGTTGCCGCAGGTGACGCCATGTTGACGCAGACTCGTGAGTCGCGAGGCAAGGCTTGGGAGACTGTCACCCGCTACCGTCCGCACATCCGTCTGCACAAGGTGCACGGCTCCATCAACTGGTTTGAGGACGACCAGGAGGAACGCTTGCTGCGTTGTGATCGTATGACGGATGCAGGTCCCCCCGCCGGGTGGCGACGGGCAATGATCACACCCGGCAAGTCCAAACTCGCGGAAGTTGGGATCAAGAGGGAGCGGTTCACAGAGGCCGATAACGCCATTGCCGGCGCCACCGCGTTTCTGGTCGTAGGTTACGGTTTCAATGACGACCACATTCAGAAACGTATCAAGACGAAACTGGCCGAGGAGGGTTGTGCCGGAATCGTCGTTACGCGCGACTGGTCGTCGCGAATCGAGCAATGGGTTCGGCTCAGCAAGGACCTCTGGGCAATTTGCCAGAAGCCCGATGGAGACAAGAAGGATTCGATCATCGTCAGCCCAGGGAACGTCGACGCATTTCTTGTTGACAGCAGAGACTTGTGGAGCGTCAAGACCTTCGTGGGAGCAGTCATGTAGGAGACACGCGTATGCCGATCTTCGATTTGTCAGACAAGAGTCCCTCGCTTCTGGGGCGAGTGGTTGCCGTTGACACGCGCCGGGTCACAATCAATGTCGAACCCGCGCGCCTTCCTCACGCACGGGTCGGCAAGCTGGTGGCCATCCGTACTGCCAATCCGGTGGAGGAGTGGCTCATCGCCATGGTTGACCGCGTCCAACGGGCCCTGGCCGAGCCGGACCGCAGGGACAAGGACGCGAAGGAATCCCCCGGCCCCAGCGGAACAACGGTGCTGGAGCGGGAAATCAATTCCGTGGTCGTGGTCCTGGTTGGCAGCGTGTGCGCAAGGAAGGGAACGAAGACGAACGTATTCTCACGTTCCTTCATCGATGTGCCGGATATTGATGCTTGGTGCTACGCCCTTGAGGACAAGGAGCTGCAGCGCTTCATGGGTCTGCTGTCCAAGGAGGCCGCGTCAACGAAAGCGCTCGACCTTGGCGTCTACACCTTAGATCCGAAAGCCACGGCCTACGTGGACGGCGACAAGTTCTTCCAACGCCATGCAGCACTGCTGGGCAGCACCGGTTCCGGTAAGTCCTGGACGGTGGCTACCATCCTCGAACGGGCAAAGGAACTGCCCTCGGCAAACGTTGTAGTCTTCGACCTCCACGGAGAATACTCGAGTCTGAGTTACGCCTCCCATCTCCGCGTAGCCGGCCCCGATGACATCGGCAAGACTGATTCCACGCTCCTCTATCTGCCCTATTGGCTCCTGAATTCGGAAGAACTTCAGGCGATGTTCATCGATCGCTCCGAGTTCAGCGCTCACAACCAGGTCATGGTGTTTCAGGACCAAGTCCTGGCGTCCAAGCGCCGGAAGTTGGAAGCCATCAAGAAGAACGATGTCATTTCCGCTTTGACCATCAATGCCCCGGTCCCGTTCGGAATCGATGAAGTCATGGCGGCGCTCAAGGAACTGAACGAGGAGAAGGAACAAGGCGAGCGGGGCATGAAGCAAGGGAAGTTCTTCGGCCAGTTCAGCCGACTGCTTGTGCGGATGGGGGCGAAACTCGGCGACAAGCGATATGGATTCATGTTTCAAGGGCCGCCGGACCTCCAGAAGTACGAAGCGTTGCACGGAATTGCATCCCAGTTGATGGATTGGACCGAGAAGAACCATCGCATCAAGGTGATTGACTTCTCCGAAGTCCCTGCCGACGTCCTTTCCGTGATCGTCGGACTGGTTGCCCGGCTGATCTACCAGGTCCAATTCTGGACGCCGCAGGCTAGCCGGGTGCCGGTCGCACTGGTCTGCGACGAGGCTCACCTGTATCTGCCGCAGCGGTCCGAAACCGACGCGCCGGAGCGGCGGGCTTTGGAGAACTTCGAGCGCATTGCCAAGGAGGGCCGCAAGTACGGCGTGGCCCTGTTGGTCGTGAGTCAGCGTCCCTCCGACGTGAGTGACACAATCCTGAGTCAGTGCAACAACTTCTTGGCGTTGCGTCTCACGAACGGTGCAGACCAGGCCAAAGTCAAAGGACTCATGCCGGACAGCCTGGAGGGGTTCATGGACATGCTTCCCGTTCTTGACATCGGAGAGGCGCTCATCGTGGGCGATGCCGTGTTGTTGCCCAGCCGGGTCCGCATCACCGCGCCCTCAGAGAACGACAGACCTCGGAGCGCCACTATCGAGTTCTGGTCAGAATGGGCCAGAACCGGCCGAACGCCCGCGCTCGTTCAGGCCGTCGAAAACATGCGCCGGCAGAGCAGGAGAAGTTCGTGAAGCGACAGGCCAACGGCGTCAACTTCGACGAGGGGCTGGCTCTCCAGACGCGGGAGGAGTTGGATCTCCTGTTCGTTGACGCCAGGCTCGAAGAATTGGCCCGCCTTGTGAAGTGGGCGGATAACGAAAGCCGGGAGCCGCTGCTTCTTGGTGGCCAGATCGGAGTCGGCAAGTCCACGCTTCTGAACGCGCTGATGGTTGGCGAAGGGCGCAAGCCGGACCTACTGGTGGCGTTTGACCGGGAAGCGCCGGCAATGTCGCCGGGCGGTTTCTGGGGCTATGCGCTCGCTAGACTGGTGCAGACGGCTTCCGCACGAGGCGTGAGTATTCCCGGCGGGTTCGCTCCAGCGGACTTCCCCGATGTCTCAGTCGCAGACTGGCCGGCCCTGTGCAGGGTGCTGACGACTCCCCCGTCGTCCGTGCCGGAGGCCGACATTCTGCGGAGAGTACACGACCGCATCGCAGAACACAGCGACCTGGCCGAACGCCAGTGCCGGGCGCTGATCGAGGCGCTTCAGCAGCAAGCGGGCCGCGCGCTTCGCCTCGTCTGCGAAGGGGTGGACAAGTTCCCGCCCGGATCCGCAGGGATCGAGTCGCTTACGCCTGTGCTCAATCTGCTTGGAGAGTTCAAGACCCTGTTCGAGGTCAATGCCGTTCACCTTTTCGGACGCAACCTCGCCTGGCAACGCGCGCCTCAGGTGTTCATCCCACCTCTCGGCACAAGCCAGATTCAAGAGCTTCTGTCCAAGCGCTTAGGACTCTACGAGGCCGGACGGCGCGACGTTCTGCCTGCCATCGCGGGGTTCTCCGGCGGCAATCCGCGGCAGGCTCTGCGCCTGCTGATGGCATACGACTATGAACGCGGCGGCAATCGACGCCCTGTTGCCGAGGCTCTTGCGAGAGCCTGCAACCGCATCCGCAATGACTACCTGTATCTCGCGTTCGAGGCTATTCCGTCGGATGTTCTCCTCGCGGTCGAACATGATGAGTTTATCAGGGCCGGTATCGTCGAGGGCGTCGGCCTCATGACGCCGGCCGCGCAAGCGATCTATCGCGACTGGGTTGTCCTCCAGTCCGAACCGGAGGAAGGCGACCGCTGGCCGGCCCGGTTGAATCCGCTCGTGCAGCGCGCTCAGTTGGTCGCCAACACGTTGCCGGAGAGCCCGGAGACGGCCGCAATCCGCAAATGGGCCGAGCGACATGGCGTGAACCCGTACGGGCTGGACTTCGATACGTCGTGTAAGTCCAGCGTTGAGGTCATGAACGAAGTTGCCTCTTCGTCTTCCTCCATGGATGTCCTGAACATCGTGGATTTGCTGGATGCGATTGCCGCGTCCCTCTTCGTCACCAGCCGGCAAGACCGAATCCTGATTGCCTACCGGAGCGCAGAGGTCATGGCAACGGCCCGAGACTACCTGATGGGCAAGGCCAACGAAATGGGGTTCTTCCCGCCGAAGCTCATCGATCTCAGTGCCGTGGCGCCCGACGCAGCGGCCAACATCCTGCTTGCCCAACTTGCGGATGAACGGGTGATTTGCAGCGTCACGTTGCCAAGGGCGCCGGACAAACGCCTCCTGGCCGACCTCGACCGCCGCCGCGACGATTTCAACGCCTTCGAGATGCTCTGGTGGGTTCATGTGGACGACCTGCCACTATGCCTCCAGCACTGGCCCCAACTGCGGCAACTCATGTCGGTCTACCGCCTTGAGGACGAATTGCTGGGCAGTCTCAGCCCGGAGGAAATACAGGGCGACCTCGACTATCTGGCGCTACTGGAGAAGGACGATGCCATCCGCGAAGCCGAATCCAGCCTCAGACGTGTCCTCAACGTCGTCAGGGAGAGCCGTGCGCCATGACCACCGACGAGCGACGGACCCACATGTGGCAGGCCATCGTGCGGCGGGCCTTTCAGCCTCAGTACGGCCGCGAGCAGGCCAAATGGCTGCGGTGCTTCACTCAGTCCGTCCTCCAGTACGTCGACAATCCTGATTCGCAAAGCCCGCGGCTGACACCCACGGGGTGGCGGGGCCGATTCGGAAATCGAAGCCTTCTCGTCTGCGAGTACCTGATAGGGCCGGAACGGTCGCAGTTCGATCTGCTACGACCGGACTGGCGTGCGCAGTACGGAATAGATGTTACCGCATTCGCGCCCATATCCGGTGCCGACGAGACCGTGGATAGCGTCGCGCCCGGCGATGTTGACTGCGTGCTCCGTGGAATGCTTGAGCATCCGCGCGTCCATCTCCACGTCCACGAAGACCCGCCCGATCGCGAGGTCCGCATCGCGACCGGTCTGGCAATGCCATACCTGTTCCTCTTCCAGCTTTGTCGCCAGCTATGCCCGCGCCGACGCGAAGGCGAACTCAATCGCCTCAGTGGCATCTTCACCCAGGCGTGGTTTGACCGCCGGGATCCTGTCACACCATCGCACCTATTCGGCCTGCAATGACGACCAACGAAGCGAGTTTCCAATACGACGTCTTCCTCAGCCACAGCGCGAAGGACAAGGCGGTGGTGCGGCCGCTGGCGGAGCGGTTGCAGGCGGACGGGCTTTCTCCAAATGCTAAAGGCCGAAGGCTAAACGCTGAAGTAGCGCTTCAGCCTTCAGCCTTTAGCCTTCAGCCTTTGCTTCGTGCGTTCGGGTCGGACCGGGCGCAATTGCTGATTTACCCTCAACCCTCAACTCTCAACTCCCAACCCTCAACCCTCAACTCTCAACCCTCAACTCTCAACCCTCAACTCTCAACCCTCAACCAGCTTGCGCCCCGCTGAACCGGGAGCGCCGCTTCCTTCCCCTGAGGCTCGATGACGCCCCCATCGAAGATCGGTCTGTGGCGCCCCGTTCTCACGGCTGTTGCAGTCCGCAAACAGGCGAGCCATGATCCAGTCATGTTTACGCGCATCCAAACCCGACTGTTCCGCTGCCTGAAATCGGCGGACCAGACGCTGGGACCATTCCGTGCGCTCGTTGGCCCCAACGCGAGTGGCAAGAGCACATTCCTCGATGTGATCGGCTTTCTTGCCGACTTGGCGCGCAATCGCGGCGAAGTTTTGATGACGGTTCAGGCGCGCAGCACGACCTTCGAAAAGTTGGTCTGGATGGGGCAAGGCAGTGCCTTCCAACTCGCAGTCGAGGCGGAGATTCCAGCGGTTGTGCGCAGGCTCATGGCGGAGGACAAGCAGCGTTTCACCCACCTTCGCTACGAGGTCGAGGTCGGCCTGGACCGAAGCAGCAACGAAATCGGCCTGAACCGCGAGACGTTGTGGCTGAAAGAGCCTGTTGTGGATCAGCCTGTGCAGCGTGACTTGTTTCCAGCGCCGCAAGATGAAGGCCCCGATCTACTCAGCCGGGCCCAGAAGAGCCAGAAGGCGGTCCTGACCAAGAAACCTGGCGGCAACGACAATTACTACACCGAGGGCAGAAAGTCTTACAGACCCTCATTCAAGCTCGGTCGTGGAAAGTCGGCGTTGGCAAACATCCCGGCCGATCAGGAGAGTTTCCCGGTCAGCACATGGTTTCGTGACCTGCTGGAAAAGGGAGTTCAAACCTTCGTCCTGAATAGTCAGCTCATCCGTCAACCAAGCCCCCCCGGCTTGGGACGACGCTTTCAGACCGATGGCACGAACCTTCCCTGGGTCGTCTCAGAGTTACGGCGCGATGAGCAGCGGTTCCGGGCTTGGATGGAGCACGTGCGCACTGCGCTGGAGGACATCAAGGACATCGACACCGTTGAACTCCCCGACAACAAGCACCGCTACCTCGTTCTCGAATACATGAACGGGGCGCGCGTGCCTTCCTGGTTGGCTTCGGACGGAACGCTTCGGCTATTGGCCTTGACCGTTCCAGCTTATCTCTCCGACTTGGAGGGCACCTTCCTCATCGAAGAGCCAGAGAACGGAGTTCATCCGCGGGCCATCGAGACGGTGCTGCAATCCTTGTCTTCGATGTACCGCTGCCAAGTCCTGGTTGCCACGCACAGTCCGGTTGCTTTGAATCTCCTTGAGCCGTCGGATGTCCTCTGTTTCGCAAAGGATGCGGCGGGAGCAACGGACATCATCTCGGGGGACCGCCATCCCGCACTGCGGGACTGGAAAAAGGGAGAACCGGACCTGGGCATTCTGTTCGCTTCAGGCATCCTCAGTTGAGCGAAAGCATGAAGGACTTGGTGCTACTGGTCGCGGACAAGAACGCGCAATTCGCTTTGAGCGGCGCTTTGCAGCGCTCCGAGGCCCTGGGCATCCGTCCCATTGAATGTGAATTCCGGGTCCATCCAGGCCGGGATGGCGGAGCGCGGAAATCCGGCCCGGAGATGCTCGCCTTGGAACGGCGGCGCTTCCACCACGCCTTGCTGGTCTTCGATTTCGAAGAAAGCGGCACCGACTTGCCCGACGCCCCGGCACTGGAGGCGCAATTGGATGAGCGGCTTCGAGCGCGGTGGAGCGGCGCAGCCAAAGCCATCGTGATCGAGCCGGAGTTGGACGTCTGGATCTGGGGCTCGGACAACGCCGTCGCGGAGGCCATTGAATGGCCGGCGGGAAAGCCTCTTCGGAAATGGCTGCGCGAGCAGGGCTATGACTTTGAACCCAGTGAGAAACCGGCCCGCCCGAAAGAGGCGCTGGAGGCGGCCTTGCGGGTTCCGGGATTGCCCAGATCATCCGCACTCTACAGGCGGATCGCGGAGAAGATCAGTCTGCAGCGATGCACTGATTGCGCCTTCCTCCGGTTACGAAACCAATTGGCACTGTGGTTTTCCAAGCCGAAGACGCAAACCGAACAACGATGAGCAATGCGGAATTCCCCTACGACGTTTTCCTCAGCTACAGCGCAAAGGACAAGCAGGCAGTGCCTGTGCCCAATGTGGTGCGGCCGCTGGCGGAGCGGTTGCGCAAGGACGGGCGGCAGCCGAAGGCTGAAGGCCGAAGTTGAATTTCAGCCTTCAGCCTTTAGCCTTCAGCCTTTGCTTCTTGCGTTCGGTTCGGACTGGGCCCAATTGGAGGCCGGCACGTGTGGGAGGCGCAACTTGCGCTTTCGCGACCCGCTGAACCGGGCGCGCCGCTTCATTCCCCTGCGGCTCGACGACGCTGGTTTAAGTCGCTGCGGGTCGTTTGAACGCCGGATACTGTGGAATATGCGAGCGAAGAAATTATTGCCGCCTTCCGCAAAGAAAACGTCTAACCTCGTCTTCGCATGCTAACGCGATTACGCATGAAGAATTTCAAGCGGTTTGGCGAGGCCGACCTTGAACTCAGCCAATCCGTCGTGTTCATCGGCCCGAACAACTCCGGCAAGACCACTGCGCTTCAAGCCCTGGCGCTTTGGGATGTGGGGCTGCGCAAGTGGAACGAGCGCCGGGAAGGCAAGACGTCCCCCGAGAAACGGCCCGGCGTCACCATCAACCGCCGCGACCTGATCGCCATCCCCGTGCCTGATGCGAATCTGCTTTGGCGGAACCTCCACGTCCGTGACGTGCGCCGCACTAACGGCAAGCAAGACACGCAGAACATCCGCGTGGATGTCATCGTGGAGGGCGTTACGGAAGGGAAGGCCTGGTCCTGTGGATTCGAGTTCGACTACGCGAACGAGGAGTCCTTTTATTGCCGCCCTTTGCGGCTGAGCGAGGACAAGTTGCCTCACCGGATGCCTGTTCCTCCCGAAGCAGCGGACACCCGGTTTGCTTTTCTTCCTCCCATGTCCGGTCTGGCGGCGTCTGAACCCAAATGGGAAAGCGGGCGCATCAATGTTCTCCTCGGCGAAGGCCAGACCGCCCAGGTCCTCCGCAATCTTTGCTACCAAATCTACGAGCAACCGGACCCGAAACCGGCATGGAGCGATGTCTGCCGCCACATTGAGTCCCTCTTCGGCGCCCAGCTTCAGCCGCCGCTCTTCCTCAAGGAGCGGGGCGAAATCACCATGACCTACCGCGATCAGAGCGGTTGCGTCCTCGATCTGTCGAGCGCCGGGCGCGGCTTGCAGCAGACCCTGCTTTTGTTGGCCCATCTCTACGCCAACCCCAAAACGGTCCTCCTGCTGGACGAGCCTGACGCTCACCTTGAAGTCCTCCGCCAGCGTCAAATCTACCAACTGCTCACGGACGTGGCGTCACAGCAAGGCTCCCAGGTCATCGCGGCCAGCCATTCCGAAGTCGTGCTCAACGAAGCCGCCAACCGGGACGTCGTCATTGCCTTCGTTGGAAAGCCGCATCGCATGGACGATCGGGGGCACCAAGTCGTCAAGGCCCTGACGGACATCGGATTTGATCACTACTACCAGGCGGACCTGAAAGGCTGGGTGTTGTATTTGGAAGGCTCCACGGACCTCGCCATCCTGCGTGCCTTCGCCCGCACCTTGAATCACCCGGCGGCCCAGCAACTGGAGCGGCCGTTCGTCCATTACCTCACCACGAACCTGCCCAGCCGCGCGCGGGAACATTTCTTCGCTTTGCAGGAAGCCCGCACCGATCTGGTCGGCGTCGCGCTGTTTGACCGGCTCGAAAAGCCGCTGCAATCGGGCACCCCCCTCTCTGAGATGATGTGGCAGCGGCGCGAGATCGAGAACTATCTCTGCCAAGAGGAGGTCCTCGTCACCTACGCGCGTCACGACCAAGCGGACGATCTCTTCGGAAGGGCCGAGGCTGCGCGGCGGGAACAGGTCATGCGCGAGTGCATTGCCGAAGTGACCGCCGCGCTGGCCACGTTGGGCCGGCCCAGCCCGTGGTCGGACGACATCAAGGCCAGCGACGAGTTCCTGAATCCGGTCTTCGAGCGGTTCTTCAAGAAGCTGGGCCTGCCCAACCTGCTTCGAAAGACAGACTACCACGTCCTTGCCGGACTGGTGCCCAAGGATAAGCTGGCCCCAGAGGTCACCGTCAAATTGGACGCCATCCTGGCCGTCGCCAAGAAGGCTAGACCCAACGGAGAATAGCCATGTCCACCGACTTTCAATACGACGTCTTCCTCAGCCACAGCGCGAAGGACAAGGCGGTGGTGCGGTCGCTGGCGGAGCGGCTGCGGCAGGACGGGCTGAAGGTGTGGTTCGATGAATGGGTGCTCAAGCCCGGCGACAACATCCCGGCGAAGATCGAGGCAGGGCTGGAGCACTCGCGCGTGCTGGTGCTCTGCATGTCGGCCCAAGCGTTCGGGTCGGACTGGGCGCAATTGGAGGCCGGCACGTTCCGGTTTCGCGACCCGCTGAACTCCGCCTCCGCCAAGAGGCTACGGACGGACCGGCGGGAGCGCCGCTTCCTTCCCCTGCGGCTCGACGACGCCCCATCAAGGGCTTCCCTGGCCCAATTCCTTTACATCAACTGGCGCCCGGCGGACCGCGAGCAGGAGTATGTGAAAATCCACGATCCCAAGGGCCACCACGACGTGAAACTCGACGCGATGAAGGAAGCTCGACGAAATCCCTCCAAGCATCAACAAATCATCTGAGTAATCGACAATGAATATTTTAGCAGAATGGGTCCCGCTTCTTCCCGAAGACATGGATTCAGTGAATAGCATCGCGGATGCGGTGCATACAACGCTACCAGAACGGCCTGAAGTGTTCATGGAGAAACGAAACCTGTTTCCAGATGGTTGCCGCAAACTAGCCCTTAATGGCAGAACCGTTGGATATGCGATTTCTCATCCTTGGATGCTTTATTCGATTCCGCCTTTGGACGACTTTCTAGAAACGCTTCCTACCAAACCTGACTGCATGTACCTCCACGATATGGTCGTGTTACCAGAAGCGAGAGGTGCTGGGGCATCTGGACGCTATATGCAATACATAAAAGCTGTCACACGAAGCATGGGAATAAGATCGATTGCCTGCGTTTCAGTTTACGGCACTGATGTTCTGTGGAGCCGGTTCGGATTTCAGGTCATCCAGACACCAGACTTGATCGCCAAGCTCTCTACCTACGGAGCAACGGGGAAATACATGGTTTGTCACCAAAATGAGTGATTACTTCAGAAAGATCATTGCTTGGCTTCAGACCTTTCGTGGATCGAAAGGCAAGATCTTTTCGCGAGGGCGAAAGAGCGAAGCGGAATCGCTAGCATTGACTCTCCACCGGGCAGCGGATTCGGTCAGGTTCGCAGCAAGAGACGACGAGGCTATTGCGAGGGAAGCAAACGACATCGTTCGACGAGGTCTCGACAAGCGATGCATCGCGTACGAAGACTACAAGCGGTGGCGACAAAAGAACCCGACGATTTTCACTGCGGTCACCGGCAGCGACAATCAACTGATAGGCTTCTTCGATGTCTTCCCTCTAACAGACGAGTCGGCTCGCGGGTTGCTTGATGGGGAAGTGCACGAGCGTTCTTTGGGTCTCAGCTCGATTCTGCCGTGCTCTGGCAACGACCGTGCCAAATACCTGTACACTGCTTCGATCATGCTAAACCCGGAACAAGCCGCATTGAGCCCGCTGGTTGCCAAGGAGGTTTTGCTACTAAACTTCGCTGAGCACCTTAGCACGACGTTTCCACCAAATGGCGTAAGGGTGCTGTTCGCCTATGCGCACACCGCTGCTGGGGAAAGACTACTTCGGAACGCTGGTTTCACAAATACGCGCCTCCCGGAACACGCAAAACAGGGCTCCCCGCTGTATGAACTTTCGCCTGATGCCTACGGCGATCTCGCTCGCGATTTCGAGGGAATGCTTGGGCGCAAGGGCGCAAGGAAACGATTACGATCTCGGCCGCGCCTTTCCCGGAGAGAACACAGCCTAAGTTCCTGTTTCATCAGCTATAGCCACGAGGACAAGGGGTTTGCTCGTTCGTTGCATGACCGGCTTCAGGAGCGGGGAACTCGGTGCTGGCTCGACGAG
>VHCO01000029.1 GCA_016871715.1 Verrucomicrobiota bacterium | reverse complement strand
CGGTTTTAGTGAGGTCTGAACCCACGTCCTCCGGCGTGCCCAACCGCCCCAGCGGCGTCCGGTCTAGGATCCGCCGCTGGCGCTCCGGATCCCCGGCTAGGGCTTTTCGGCTCATATCCGTCGCGATCCAGCCAGGTGCAATGGCGTTCACGCGCACCCCTCGAGGCGACCACTCCGCCGCCAACGTCCGGACCATGCCCAGGTATGCGCTCTTGGCGGCGCTGTACGCCACCACCTGGGGAATGCCAAACAGCGAGGCCATCGACGCAATAAACAAGACCACGCCCGCGCCGCGCGCCAACATCGCCGGTGCCACCGCCCGGCTCAGCGCGTGCGCGCCGACCACGTGCGTTTCCAGCACACGCCGCAAGGCTTCCTCTGTCGTGTCGAGCGCCGGTTGCTTGAGGTGAATCCCAGCGTTGTTCACCAAGATCGTGACCGCTCCAAACCGCTGGCCAACCTCCGCCACCCGCGCCGGAGCGTCCTCGATGCAGGTCACATCGTGCACCAAGTAATCGGCTGCGGGGCCGATCCGGTCTGCCGCCGCACGCAACGCCTCCTCACGCCGACCCATCAGGACCACCCGAGCGCCTGCTTGGGCTAAGCATTGGGCCATCACCAGCCCCAACCTCGAACCGCCGCCCGTGATCAGGGCGAGCTCACCCGCTAACCCAAACGGATGATCCTGCGGCGTCACGCG
This sequence comes from Verrucomicrobiota bacterium, assembly GCA_016871715.1. Classification (GTDB taxonomy): domain Bacteria; phylum Verrucomicrobiota; class Verrucomicrobiia; order Limisphaerales; family J093; genus VHCO01. The sequence continues at coordinate 47,357 of VHCO01000029.1, read as the reverse complement.
CTCGTCGGGTCAGCGCTGCGACACCCACTCGAGCCGGGCGATGCGGATGCCCTTCAGGCTCGGCAACAGGCTCGCGATGTACCAGCGGCCCTCGTGCTCGATCAGCTCGGGAGCCGCTACAGCTAGGCTCCCCAGCAAGTGCCCGGCGTCTTCCGCCACACCGAAATCCAATGGATCGCGCGAGTGGTACACGCGCGAGATGGCCTCCACGCCATACCTCTGGGTCCGGAACAGGTAAAACTCGCCCGGACTTAGCTCGACCACGAACGGGCACTCGGCGGAATAGGCATTCGTTCCCGCCGCACCGCCAAAGGCGACTCGCCGGGACGCGCCCCAGTCCCGGGTGTCGGAACTGGTGCGGCAAAACACGGCGCCTTCCCGGTCGGGGTAGGCCGTGTAGTAACAATGCCACCGTCCCCCAATCAGGAGTGCCATGGGGTCGCGCGTGTTGTAACCCAGCCCCTCGCTGAAAAGCCCGACCGTGCCCGCCGGAGTTAGCCGGCGCGTGAAGTTCTTGCCATCCTCGCTCGTGGCGATCGCGATCGACTCCCACGTGCCGTAGAACATGAGGTAACCACCGCCATGCTTCACCACATGCGGCGCCTGCAATCCGCCGGGCGTCTCCCCGTGCTCGTGGCTGGCCTCCAACGCCACCCCCATCGGCCGCCAATCCGCGTCGGTCAACGACCGCCCCTCCCAACGATGGAAAAGCCGCGTGTTCCCGCCGCACTCGGTCTTCCGAACGCACGACCAAAGCTGCCAGGTACCGTCCGCCGCCTGCCAGATCGCAAAGTCCACCGGCTGCTGGCCCGGCGATGTGTACGCGCCCAAATCAGGATCCCCCGCCACGGTCCACCAGGGGCCCTGGATGGTGGGCTGTCGTGGCGGCGCCGCCGAGCCAAAATCCGCGCATAACAGCGCCACCAACGCCCCATAACAACTTGCGCGCTTCATCGCCATCTCAGGCTAAACAGGGCACCGCGAGTTCACTCATCAACCGCAAGCCGGGTGCGGCCGCCATCGGGCGCGGCGCCGCGTTCACCAACGCCGCTACGGTCGCCGGATCGCCAGCCACGCCGCCCTCCAGACGCAAGTCCAACGGCGGATCGCCCTCGATTTGACAAGCGTCATGAGGATCGGGCGCGCCTAAGTACATCTTGAGATCGAGCGTCAGGCGGAGTTTGCCTTTGCATCGACCCTCGGCGCGCTGGTGCAACCCGCACGTTTGGCCGCGCCGGACCCTAACATGTGCCGTCTGCAAGTCGCGGTCCGCCACCACCGCCCGCCCCGTCTCCTGCACCCGCGTGAGCTCCCATCCCAGGCCATGCGCCAACAGGGCCAACGACTCCTGCAGCCCGGCATGCCCGGATTCCCCAGCGCGGAACCGTCGCTCGAATTCCGCCGGTGCCAAACCGCTACCAATCTTGAGCTGCAGCGGACCGCGCCGGGTCGAGGCATCCACCACTCGCTGGACGTGGATGGCCCTCACGGCCCGGCAAACGCCGGTCAAGCAGAGCGGCAGCACCTCCATCACAAACCCGGGATTGACGCCCGTGCCCACTATCCGAGCACCGTGACACCGGCACAACCGGTCCAGACTCGCCGCCCGCCGCGGCTCGCGCCAGGCCGGAAACAGGAGTTCCTCGCACGACGACACCACGCTCACGCCCCGCACCGCGCACTGCTCCAGGGCAGGAAGGGCGTCCACGAAGCGGGAGACGGCTGTATGCAACACCAGATCGACCCGCCGACGCTTCCAGCATTCCTCGAGCGTGCGAAACACGGGCCGGCCCGCCAGGGCCGGATCCCCAGCCAGCACCCCCAAGTCACCGCCGGCCTTTGCCGGGTCGAGGTCGATCCCCGCCACGACCTCCGCCCAGGAACGCGTAGCAGCAAGCCTAGCGGTCGCTAGGCCAATCGGACCTAGCCCCATCTGTGCGATCTTGATCTTCATTCGGGCTCGACTCTCGTTCCCGGCATCTTCGCGTAATCGATGAGCTCTGGCAACCCTGGTAACCGCAACGGCGGCGGGCCACACCCCTCTCCAGCCGGGCGCCCGCCGCGGCGCCCTGAGTACGCAAACGGACTGGCTCGGCTTCAAAGCGGCCAAGGGCCAAGGGAGGAGGAGCAAAGGAGAAGGCAAAGCAAGAGAAAAGAGAAGGCAAAGCAACGAGAAAGGGGGAAGCGGAAGGCCGATGGCGCAGAATTGTAATGGGCCTTACCGGCAGGCAAGCGTCAATTACGGGCTGCAACTTGAAGAAGGAAGGAGTATCCGGCGGCAATCTGGGAGCGGTACCAGCGAGCGGGTTGTGCCGGGAGCCCGAGAGCAAGATCACCGATGATGAACTCCGTGAAGCGAAGTGCGCTTTGCGAAGAGTGCACGGCTAGGTCCGCCCTGTGCCCTGTGCCATCGGCACGCTCTGCCCAACGCCACGAAACCGAAACCGCAGCAGGGGACACTACCAAAGTGTCAAGCTTTATTCACCTGGCGATTTGAAACCCATTGCGCCTAAACGCGTAAGAGCTTGTCCCTACCCCGCCGCCCAAGCGCCAAACCGCCTCGCTGACACTGACCCTGACGGCGGCCATTCGCATTCGTTCGTTCGTTCGCAGCGCAGCAGAGCGCAGTGTCCCGGGTTGGAGGTTGGAGGGGAGGAGTCGACACGGTTGTCAAGTTTTATAAACCTGGCGATTTAAGTCATGGCGGGGCGGGACCCCGTACCCCCCCGGATCACCGCTGGGCTGCCAAACGCCAAATGCAGGAGCCGGATCCGGAGCGGGTCCTGAGGAGCCAGTCGATCGATCAGGCGCTGATCCCAGCAGAAGGTTGAGCTCCGCAGCCAGACCTTTGGGGCGAAGGGGTCTGTCAGTGTTTCGGTTCAGGTAGCGGTCCCGATCGCCAGCACCAACTATGACGCCGCTCGCGCGGTGGCCATCGATGATGCCCAGCGGCAATGCGTTGCCAAAGTGCTCCGAGACCAAGTGCCCACGCCCCCTCCCACCGCCCCCGGCTGGCCCCTCCTGGAAACCGCCATCCTCGACAATTCTCCTGCTGAAGCCCCGCTCGTCAGACCACTCCAGCAAAAGGGCCTGCCTGTCGTGGATCCCGAGCGGCAGCCGCTCGGGGAGTTGCGCCAACGGGCCCTCGCCGAGGCCCGATTGGACGTTACCAACGCGGCCCAATCAGCGCTGGGCTTCCAAGCGATTACCTGGCGTGGCGCAGATAGATTGCCGTTAGACACCGGGGGGAAACCGGCGCGTTCGCCCGGGAGATGGCCAGACTATCCCTGGAGGGCGAGCCCGTAACGGTGGTCGAGCATTTCCCCCGCTACCCGCGGCTCCAGCGGGGTAGCGGTCCCGCTTTCCACACTAACGCCTTCGAGTTGTTCCGCCAATTTGCCCAGGAGAACTATGCGGCCTTCAACTTAGAGAAGGCGCGCGCGAACGACCGCGAACTCCTACGTCAGGTCAGTGCCCTGGCTGCCGACACCCCCGCCTGACCGACCAGCAGCGCAAGGAACTTCACGCCGCGCAGCAACAGGTTCAGGCCAAGGAAGAGGAGTTGTTCCAGCAACACCAGCAACTCCAGCAACGGGAACGCGAGTTGGCCGCCTACAACCGCGCACCGAGGCCCACCAGGCCCTCGAGAACCGGCGAGGGGAGATGCAGGCGGATAACCAAGCAGCCCATGCCGCTACGGCGCAGATGTCGCGGCGAGCGGAGGCCCGCTACGCCCAGGCGGCCCAGGCAGTGTCGTGGCGCAACAGAACTGCGAGAGCGCCGTCTCGGGCCACTCCCAGAGCCTTGCGGCGGCGCGCTGCGACGTCGAGAATCTCGTCCGGCTACACAACGGCACCGCCGATTTGATCGGCGTCGCGCTAGGAGGCCTGATCCGATCATGCCGCACCGGCCATGTTCAGCCGCTTTGTCTACCCGACGAACTACACCTCATGAAAACCAGGAAGTTCACCGTGGTGTGCGTGATGTGGTGGGTTGGACGATGGACCGGACGGCGGGCGTTCCCAAGAGCAGGCAGTTCACCTTCGGCCACCGGTTCGGTTGGATGGGCTGAGGCCGGAGGCGTTGTTGCTCGTCCAGCGGGCGGCTGTGACCGGCGACCGGGGCAGAAGGGCAAGAGCCTATCCGAACTTAGTGTGCTGCTCGAACAGTTGAACCTGCTCTGGGAAGGGGTGCATGCCCTGGGCTGGGGGGCTGTATTATACCCCCCCCACCCCGCGCCCGTGGGTTGAACGGGAAAAGACGCGGCGCAGGCCGTGGCCGGTAGTTGGCAGACGAAAGCCACGGCCTGACCTCATGTCAAGTTCTTTAAACCTGGCGAATTGCTGATTAGCGGAAGCGGGGAGCGGGGGGCTGTAAGCCCTTACGGCCGAGCATCCCAGATGCTGGAACCGGATGCGGAGTAGTCGGTTGGTCGCGCCCAGATCCTGAGGCAGGAAGTAGATGCGATCGCGGTCGAGCGCCATGCCTTCTTGGCCCAACTCGATCCCCTGATGCCGATCCAGGACAATCGACCGAAGGACGTGGTCCTCGGCCCAATAGCGGTCGAGTAGCAAGAGCCGGCTGCGCGGCGACAAGGACGGTCCAACGGGATGCTTGAACAAGCCCACCGCGTAAAGCCGGTCACCCACCACCTTCCAATCCTGCACGGCCAAGCCGGAACGTGGGTCGCGGCCGACCGCAACACCCAACTGGCGGACCTTCAACTCGGTATGGCTTAACTGGCGCAGGAGCCGGCCTTGCAGGTTCCACACGTACACTGCCTCGGTATCCCAACTGGCTCCCCACAACTCCTGACGCGACTGTGAAACCGCCAGCGCCCCGATGTGATCCTCGACGACAAACTGGATCTCCGGTTTGGCTGGACGGCTAGGATCAAGTGCGGCCGGCGAGAACGCGCCAATGACGGTCTGACCTCCGCGTCGGCTTTCCGCCAGGGGAATCCAGAGCCGTTCTCCGTCGAACTGCAGGCCGCCGGGGTGATCCTGAACTCCCTCTGGGCGCAAGCCCGCCACCTTCTCCGGGGTGAGGTCCCACAGGTCCCAAGCCGCTGCACCAAGTTGGGCGCGCAGCAACAGCGCCTGCCGAGGCCGCAGGTCGTCTCGGCGGGCAGTCACATAAAAGTGTTCCCCAACCAACTCGAGACCCTGGGTGTGCGCTTTGGCGGTGACGCCGGCGATCGCGAGCGGTGGCAGGGGGAGTTCCTCGACGGGGAACGGGCCCGCGATTCCAGATCGCATGACCCAACCCACGAGGATCAGAACGGTCCCCGAGATCGCGGAGGCCCAGGCTCGACCGATCGCCGAGAGGGTGGGCGAAGGCCCCACAGTGCGAGGCGTGGGTAAACCAGACGCACGGACCGGTCGGTTGACGGGTGCCGAGAACGTCATGGCCACCCGGTGGGGCAGGACCCGCGTTACGCCAGTTTGTAGGTCGAGATGACGCGCATGTACTGGGCGCGCTCGAAGGCGCTCGGGTCCGGACAGTTCTTTTGGCTGAGACTGCCTTTGAGCTGGTTGACCGACTCGTACTCGTGTTCCTCCATCCATTGCCGCATCTCGCGTTCGATGGCGGCGATCTGGGCCGTGCCCTTGCGGAGCAGGACCGAGCAAAGCATGGCCACGTCGGCGCCGGCCATGAGGATCTTGAGGGCATCGGAGGCGGTGTGGATGCCGCTGGTGGCGGCCAGGCTGGCCTTGACGCGGCCGTGCAGCAAGGCGACCCACCGCAACGGCAGACGCCGCGCCTGGGGCGTGCTCAACAGGAGGCTGTGCTCGACCTCGAGGTTCTCGAGGTCGATGTCCGGTTGGTAAAACCGGTTAAAGAGTACCAGACCATCGGCGCCGGCGTCGTCCAATTGCCGCGCCATGTTGGCCATACTGCTGAAGAACGGGCTGAGTTTGACCGCCACCGGGATCGACACCGCACCGCGCACGGCCTTGAGGATGTCGACGTAGGTCTTCTCGACCTGCGCCGAGGTGAGCTCCGGATCGGTTGGGATGTAGTAGATATTCAGCTCGAGCGCGTGGGCGCCGGCTTGTTGGATCTTGCGGGCGTATTCGGTCCAACCGCCGAGCGAAGAGCCGTTGAGGCTGGCGATGACCGGGATCTTGACGGCGGCGCGCGCGGCCTGGATGTGGTCGAGGTAGTCTTCCGGGCCAAGGCGGAACTCACCGACTTGGGGGAAGTAACTCAAGGCCTCGGCGAAGCTATGGGTGCCTTGCTCGAGGGCGAGGTCGAGCTCGGCGCTCTCGAGGCGCAGTTGCTCCTCGAAGACCGACGGGAGCACCACGGCGCCGGCGCCGGCTTCTTCGGCCAGCTTGAGTTCGTCCACTTCGCGGGTGAGGGGCGAAGCGGACGGGACCAGCGGGCTGCGTAAGTTGAGGCCAAGGTAAGTCGTGCTGAAGTCCATGACGGTTCCTTTTGTCGGTTAAGCGTTGGTCGGCTCGGGAGCGGATGTGGGATTCGGCGCGGTCGCCGCGACGGTGGCCGGGGCGGGGGCGGTCGCGGCGGGTGAAGCGGCTGCGGGTGGGGGACTGGGCTTACTCTTGCGGGCGGCCAAGTAGGCGTAGAGCTCCCAGCGGGCGTCGGCGTCCTTCTGGGCTTGGGCGAAGAACCGTTTGGCGTCGTCGGGTTTGCTCTTGGTGAGCATCTTGAAACGGTTCTCGGAGAGCAGGTACTCCTGCACCTTGATGCGAGCCTGGGGCGAGTCGAGCTGCAACGGGTTCTCGCCGGCGGCAGCGCGGCGCGGGTCGTAGCGGTAGAGCAGCCACTGGCCGGAGTCGACGGCGGCCTTCTGTTGGCGCATGCCGACCCCGGTATCGAGCGAGATGCCATGGGCGATGCAATGGCTGTAGGCGATAATGAGCGAGGGACCGGGGTAAGACTCGGCCTCGAGGAAGGCGCGCAGGGTGTGTTCGTCTTTGGCGCCCATGGCGACGCTGGCCACGTAGACGGTGCCGTAGCTCATGGCGATGAGCCCGAGATCTTTCTTCCCGAGCGGTTTTCCGGCGGCGGCGAACTTGGCGATGGCACCGCGCGGGGTGGCCTTGGACATTTGGCCGCCGGTGTTCGAGTACACCTCGGTGTCCATGACCAGCACGTTCACGTCGCGGCCGCTGGCCAAGACATGGTCGAGGCCGCCGTAGCCGATGTCATAGGCCCAGCCGTCGCCGCCGACGATCCAGACGCTGCGCTTGACAAGGTTATCGGCCACCGCCAAGAGCTGCTTGGCCTCGCTCGAGGGATCGGCGGCGAGCTTTTCTTTGAGGGCGGCAACCCGCTCGCGCTGCTCGTAGATGCCGGCCTCGTCTTTCTGATCGGCGGCGAGGATGGCTTGCACGAGGTCGTCGCCCAGCTTCGGCGCCAGGCGCTGGAGCAGTTCGCAGCCGAATTCCTTTTGTTTGTCGATCGAGACGCGAAAGCCTAAACCGAACTCGGCCGTGTCCTCGAACAAGGAGTTATTCCAGGTGGGGCCGCGCCGGTTATGGTCGACGCAATAAGGTGTGGTGGGCAAGTTGCCCCCGTAGATCGAGCTGCAACCGGTGGCGTTGCCGATGAGCATCCGGTCGCCGAAGAGCTGGGTGGCAAGCTTGAGGTAAGGGGTCTCACCGCAACCGGCACAGGCGCCGGAGAACTCGAACAGCGGCCGCATGACTTGCTGCTGGCGCAGTTGGGTGACCTTCACCTTGCGGCGGTCCAGGTCCGGGACTTTGAGGAAGAAGTCCCAGTTCTCGCGCTCGGGAGCGCGCAGGGGCGGCTGGGGCCGCATGTTGATCGCTTTGAGCCGGACTTCGGCCTTGTTCTTGGCCGGGCAGACGTCCACACAGAGCACGCACCCGGTGCAGTCCTCCGGCGCCACCTGGATGGTGAACTTGAGGCCCTTCCACTCCGGCGCCCGGGCGTCGCAGGACTTGAAGGTGGCGGGCGCACCGGCCAGGTTTTGGGCGTCATAGACCTTCATCCGGATCGAGGCGTGCGGGCAAACGGCGGCGCATTTGCCGCACTGGATGCAGGTCTTCTCGTCCCACACGGGGATTTCGAGGGCGAGGTTCCGTTTCTCGTACTGGGCGGTTGCGGTGGGGAAGGTCCCGTCGCAGGGCAAGGCGCTGACGGGCAGGGTCTCGCCCAAGCCGCCATAGATGCGGCCGAGGGTCTCCTTGATCCGGTCGGGGGCGTTGGCGGTGAAGGGGTCGGGGATGCCAAACTGGCTGGTGATCTGGGTGGGGACGGTCACCTCGAAGAGGTTCGCCAGGGTCTGGTCGACGGCCTCGGTGTTTTTGCGGACGACATCTTCGCCTTTGCGGCCATAGGTTTTTTTGATGGTGTACTTGATCTGCTCGATGGCTTCCTCGCGGGGCAGGACGCCGGCCAGGGCGAAGAAGCAGGTTTGCATGACGGTATTAATGCGCGAGCCCATGCCGGTGGCCTTGGCGACCTTGATGGCGTCGATGACATAGAAACGGATCTTCTTGTTGACCATCTGGGTCTGCAGCGGCCGGGGCAGTTGCTCCCAGATCTCGTCCTTACCGAACGGGGTGTTGAGGAGGAAGGTCCCCCCCGGCACCAGCGGCTGGAGCATGTCGTACCGCTCGAGGAAGATCGGTTGGTGGCAGGCGACGAAGTTGGCTTGGTTCACCAGGTAACTCGAGCGGACCTGGGTCGGCCCAAACCGCAAGTGCGACACCGTGACGGCGCCGGCTTTCTTCGAGTCGTAGACAAAGTAGCCCTGGGCGTAGTTGTCGGTGCTCTCGCCGATGATCTTGATCGAGTTCTTGTTGGCGCCGACGGTGCCGTCGGAGCCCAATCCGTAGAACATTGCGCGGACGACCTTCTCTCCTTCCGTCGAGAACTCCTTGTCGTACGGGAGGCTCAGGTGGGTCACATCATCCTCGATCCCCACGCTAAAGTGGTTCTTGGGCTGCGGGGCGGCGGCGTTATCGTAGACGGCCTTGACCATGGCCGGAGTGAACTCCTTCGAAGACAGGCCATAGCGTCCGGCCAAGACACGGGGCATCGCGTTGCGGGCGCCCCAACCGTTGGCCAGACCCTCCGTCAGCGCCGCGACCACATCGAGGTACAACGGTTCGCCCGCGCTACCCGGTTCCTTGGTCCGGTCCAAGACCGTGAGCTGCCGGACCGTGGCGGGCAGGGCGGTGACGAACCGCTGCACGTCGAACGGCCGAAAGAGCCGCACCTTGAGCACGCCGAATTTGCCGCCCTGGGCATTGAGGTACTCGGCAGCTTCGTGAGCGGTCTCGCAGGCCGAGCCCATCAGCACGACGACATTGGTCGCGTCGGGGGCGCCCACGTATTCGTAGAGGCGATATGGGCGGCCGGTGAGGCGGGCGAAGCGGTCCATGGCGCCCTGAGTGATCTCGGGGCACTTGGAGTAGTAGCCATTGCAGGCCTCGCGCGCCTGGAAGAAGACATCGGGGTTTTGGGCGGTGCCGCGCAGCACGGGCCGATCGGGGTTCATGGCCCGCTGGCGGTGGGCGACGACCAGGTCGTCCGGGATCATGGCCCGCATGGTGTCCTCCTCGAGCAGCTCGATCTTCGCAACCTCATGCGAGGTGCGGAAGCCATCGAAGAAGTGGAGGAACGGCACCCGGGCCTCGAGGGTGGCGGCTTGGGCGATGAGGGCGAAGTCCATGGCTTCCTGGACCGAGTTCGAGCTGAGCAGGGCGAAGCCGGTCGAGCGGGCGGCCATGACGTCGCTGTGATCGCCGAAGATGGACAGGGCATGGGTGGCCAAGCAGCGGGCGGAAATGTGGAACACGGTGGGGGTCAACTCGCCCGCGATCTTAAACATGTTGGGGATCTTCAGCAGCAGGCCCTGGGAGGCGGTGAAGGTGCAGGTCAACGCGCCTGTCTGGAGCGCACCGTGGACGGCGCCGGCGGCCCCCCCTTCACTTTGCATCTCGACCACGCTCGGGATGGTGCCCCACAGGTTCTTGACCCCTTCCGAAGCCCATTGGTCGCACCACTCCCCCATGTTCGACGAAGGGGTGATGGGGTAGATCCCCATCACTTCGTTGCAGCGATAGGCCACGTAAGCAACGGCTTCGTTACCGTCAATGGTAGTAAAGTTTTTCATGGTCCAATTTGCATCACACAGTTCCAAGCCGCTGGCAAGCCTCACGGGATCTCACTCGCGCGCCGCACCCTGGGCGCCTCGGGGCGGCGCACCTTCTGCCTGCGCCTGCCCCGGCAGCCTCCCACAAGTGCTCGCCAACGTGCCGACCGCGGCGATCGGCTGCTCCACCTGCGTTGGCCACTGCTTTGCATATTTTGTGGTAGCTGCAGGGCCGCTTATGCTGCCAAGGCCTCACATCAGAGCGATGCAACCAGCCGGCCGGCCGACACCCAAGCCCAGACCCACGCGAACCAGCGCGCTCACACCCGGCAGGACCGGTAGGGGTGGGGGGGCGCACCGCGGTCCGACCGGCTCACAAGATGGGTGACGCGCCCACGCGCGAGGATGCAACCGCCGGGGGCCGTCTCCCGGGGAGGTGGGCGATCCTGTCCACCCTGGCTGGCTCGTAACCGGCGGGCACCCTCGAGGGTCTCAATCAGAGACCGAAGCCGAATGATGTCCATGTGGGAAGTTTGCCAGACCGCTCGCTCGAACAGCCCGGTTAAGGGGGGAGTGTTCTTGTTGTGTTGTGCGCTGCTCACCGGGTGCAGCGCCGCCCACTACCGGCGGTCCTCGGACCAGGAGGTCTATCGGATCGTGGAGCAGTTCGAGCAGCAGGTGTTTGGCAAGACCAACGCCTTCACCATCGACACTTCCCGCTCCGGACGCCCTCCAGAGGCCATCCCGGCTGCGGAGATCCTCGAGGATCGGATGGCCACCAACCGGCGGGTGGTCCGGCTGTCCGAGGCCCTCGAGTTGGCGGTGCAGCATAGCCGGGAGTATCAGACTCAGAAGGAGCAGCTTTACCTGACCGCCCTGAGCCTGAGCGGCGCGCGGTACGAGTTCGGGCCCAAGTTCTTCGCCGATTCGACCGCGCAAGTGGGCGGCTCGCCCTCCGGCTCCCAAAGCGGGTCGGTGCGCAGCCGGGTGGGGGTCAGCCAGTTCCTGCGCACCGGGGGTCGACTCAGCGTGTCGTTGGCCAACGATCTGTTGCGCTACTTCGTCGGCCAACCGGTCGGGGCAACCCGCGACTCCGCCATCAACACCCTCTCGGTGGATTTGGCCCAGCCGATCCTGCGCGGGTTTGGCCGCAACGATCCGACCGTCGAGAGTTTGACCCAAGCGGAGCGCAACGTCGTCTATGCCATTCGGACATACAGCCTGTACCAAGAGCAGTTCGCGGTGAACATTGTGAACGACTACTTCAGCCTCCTGGGCCAGAAGGATGCGATCCGCAACAACTACACCAACTACCTGCGGCGCGTGGACACGACCCGCTATGTGCAAGCCCGGTCGGTGGACCGCGTGCGGGCCAGCGATGTGGACGACGCGCGCACGGCCGAGCTCGTTGCGTACATCAACTACGTCAACTCGCTGGCGAGTTATCTGAGCCAGTTGGACGCCTTCAAGATCCGGCTGGGGCTGCCGCTGAGCGAGAAGCTGTACCTGATCGATGCCGACCTCGAGGCAGTCGAACAGCGGGGGCTGATGCCCGTGGGGGTCGACCAGAACGCCGCCTTCCGCCTGGCCGTCGAGTCGCACATGGACCTGCTCAACGCCATTGACCGGTTCGAGGACAGCAAGCGCAAAGTCCGCCTCGCCGCCGACCAGCTCAAGCCCGGCCTGAACCTCTTCGCCAACGCCAACCTCGCCTCCGAGGGACCGGACGACTACACCAATTTCGACCCCGACAAGGTGCGCTACTCGGCGGGGGTGCAGTTGGACCTGCCCCTGGACCGGCTGCGGCAGCGGAACAACTACCGGGCGGCGTTGGTCTCCTTCGAGTCCCAGTTGCGCAGCCTCAGTGCGACCCTTGACAACTTCAAGGACCGCATTGACCGTGGGCTGCGCACGCTGGAGCAGCAGCGGCTGAACTACCTCAACCGCCAGGCCACTCTCGAGGTCGCCCGTCGCCGGGTGGACATGAACCAGACGCTGCTCGAGGCGGGTCGAGTCGCGATCCGCGACGTGCGCGAGTCGCAAGACGCGTTGATTGCCGCCGAGAACCAACTGACCGACAGCATGGTCCGCTACCTTCAAGCCCGGATGCAACTGCTGCTGGACATGGGCGTGTTGCGCACCGAAGTCGAGACTTTCTGGCTGGTGGACCCGCTGGCGGGCGAACTGGCTGAGCGCCTGCGCGGCACGCCCCCTCTGCAAATGCCCGGCGACGAACTGATCCCTCCCGACACCTTCCTGGAGCCTTCCCTATGAAACTTGACGCCTTGACTCACCGCTTGCCGGCACCGTTACGGCAGCGCCCCCTGCTCCTGCTCGCCGTCGGCGTGGGCGCCCTCGCCCTGCTGGCGGTTCTGACGCTCAGCCTGCCCAGCCCCGAGCATGCCGCCACGGCTTACCATGCAGTGCGCCGGGGCGACTTCACCGTCACGGTGGTCGAGGGGGGCACTCTGACGGCGGTAAGCGAGGTCAGCATCCGCAACGAGGTCGAGGGCACCGCGCGCGTCATCTACATCGTGTCGGAGGGGTCCTATGTGAAGAAGGGGGACCTGCTGGTCGAGCTCGACTCCTCCCAGGCTCAGGACCAGGTCAACCAACAGCAGATCGCGTTCGAGAAGGCCCAGTTCGGCCTCGTCTCCGCCGAGGCCAACCTGCAAATCCAGCGCAGTGCTGCCGAGAGCGACATCCGAGCAGCCGAGCTCAAGCTGCTCTTCGCAAACTTGGACTTGGAGAAATTCCAACAGGGCCAGTCGGTGGTCGACCTGATCGAGGCCAGCAACAAGTTGGTGCAAGCCGAGAACCAGTTGGCGGTGAGCCTCGAGAACTACACCTGGACGACCAACCTGGCCACCAAAGGCTACGAAACCAAGCAACGCGTGGACTCAGACCGCCTCTCAGTCATGGGGGCGCGCAACTCCCTGATCGTGGCCAGCAACACGGTCTGGATGCTCCAGGAGTTTGACCTGCGCAAACAGCGGGAGACGTTCGTGTCCAACTTGCGCGAGGCCGAGCGCGAGCTCGAACGAGTCAAGGCCCAGAGCTCGAACCGCATCGCCTCCTACGAAGCCGACCTGCTCACCCAGTCCAACACTCTCGTGCTCAACCAAAAGAAGCTCGAACGCGACCGCAAGAACCTGACCTCGACGAAGATCTACGCGCCCCAAGACGGTTTGGTGGTCTATCCCATGAGCGATAACCGTTTCAGCAGCGAGTCACTGATCGAGGAAGGGGCCGTGGTGCGCAACCGCCAGGAGCTGATCAAACTGCCGGACGTGTCGAAGCTCAAAGTGACCATCAAGGTGCACGAGTCGCACGTCAACATGGTCCGGGCGGGCCAACCTGCCTTTGTCGTGCTCGACCAGATGCCCGATCAGCGGTTTCGGGGCACGGTCGACAAGGTCGCGCTGCTGCCCGACACCCAGAGTCGCTGGGGCAACCCTAACCTCAAAGTCTACAATACCGACATCGTCATCACCGAACCGCTCCCCGGGGTGAAACCGGGCGTTTCCGCGCGCGCCGAAGTCATCATCACCAACATCGCCAACTCCCTCTCGGTCCCCATCCAAGCCGTCACCACCCTCAAAGGGCGCCAGGTCGCCTACGTCCGCCAAGGCGGCGCCGACGTCCCAGTCCCGGTCGAGGTGGGCCTCTTTAACACACGGTTTATCCAGGTCCTCTCGGGACTCAAGGAAGGCGATCGGGTCTTGCTCTCGCCGCCTTTTGACACCCAGGAACGCGACCTGGCCGGGGGCGTCTTGACCTCGGAGGAAGCAGCTAAAGCGGCGCCGACTAACGCCCCAGCGGCCAGTCAGGCCGGCTCGGTCGGCCCAGGGCCAGCACGGACGCCGAACGCCACCGCGGGCACTCGCGAACCGAGTAGTCCGCCCTTCGCCGGCACGGGCGGCGAACCGGGATTCGGCGGTGGACGGCGCGGCGATCCGACCGGGGGCGAGGGCGGGGGCGGTCCCGGCGGAGGCGAAGGCGGCGGTCGCCGCAGCCGCTTCAATCAAGAAGAGGTCCTGAGGCAATACGACGCGAATGGGAACGGCCAACTCGACGACGATGAGCGCCAAGCCATGATGGCCGCCTTCCAGGCCCGGTTCGGCGGCCAAGGCGGCCAAGGGCGCCCCGGCGGTCAAAGCGGGCCTGGCGGTCAGGGCGGGTTCGGTGGCATGGGTGGCCCGGGCGGTTTCCCCGGCGGCAACCTCCAGGAGATGATCAAGCGGTTCGACAAGAACGGCGACGGCGAACTGGACGATCCGGAGCGCGAAGCCATGCGCGAAACCCTGCGCGAGGAGCGGAGCCGCAACCGGCCTAGCTCTGGCGCAGAACCGGGCCGCGGCGGGCCGAGGCCGGAAGGACGCAGCCCAGCACCCCAGGCTCCGCAACCATGACGACCCGGGACCGGCCGCCACCCCAGTCGCGCGCTCGCCGCGCCGAGGATTGCGCGTCCGGCCGCCGAGCTGGAGTGCCTCGTGAAGCAGGGCCGCAGACCGGGGGTTGGGCGTGTGGCCCGAGGCCACGCGGGCAAGATGCGCGCGCTCCCAACTTGACCTGCCGGCCTGGTGTTTTGGGGGTCGCGGCTCGTAGTGATCGGGGTGGCACGGACTGATTCGCCATGTTGAGCTTCCAGTTCCTTAGCACGGTCCGCCTGGGCATCAAGAGCCTGATGCTGCACAAGCTGCGGTCAGCGCTGACCATGCTGGGGATCATCTTCGGCGTTTGCTCGGTGATTGCCATGCTGGCCATCGGCGAGGGCGCGTCGTTCGAGGCCCAGGAGGCGATCAAGAAACTGGGCAGCAACAACATCATCCTGCGTAGCCTGAAGCCGGCGAGTTTGACGCAGCAGACCAGCATGAGCTCGCGCGGCCGCGCGCTCAAGTACGGGCTGACCTATGACGACGGCGCCCGGCTGCAGTCGACCATTCCCGGAGTGGCGCGGGTGTTGCCGATGCGCATCATTCGCCAGAACGTGCGGTACAGCCGCAACGAAGTCCCCTGCCAAGTCATCGGCACCCTTCCGTTCTACCCCGAGGTCGTGGGGGTGGACACTCTGCGCGGCCGGTTCCTGAGCCAACTGGACGAGGTCCACCAGAACAACGTCTGCGTGGTCACAGCCGGCCTGGCCCAGCGCCTCTTCGGCCACCAGGATCCGATGGACAACACCGTCAAGATCGACGAGTTCTACTACCAGGTCGTCGGGATCATCCGGGAGAAGAACATGCCCGAGCAGCGGACCCAAGCCGGCAAGATGGAAGGTGAACCGCTCGACAACAACGTGTACATCCCGCTCGAGACCTCGCGCCGGCGTTTTGGCGATGTGCTCATCCGCCGCTCGGCGGGCAGTTTCGAGGCCGAAGAGGTGCAACTGCACCAAATCACCGTGCAGATGCGCGACCTGGCGTCGGTGGAAACGGCCGATCCGCAGATCAAGACCGTCCTGAACCGGTTCCACGACGAGAAAGACTACGAGGCCATCGTGCCGCTGCAACTGCTGCGGCAGGCGGAGGCGACCAAGCGCATTTTCAACATCGTGCTGGGGTCCATCGCCGCCATCTCGCTCCTGGTGGGTGGCATCGGCATCATGAACATCATGCTCGCCACGGTCACCGAGCGCACCCGCGAGATCGGCATCCGGCGCGCCCTCGGCGCCAAACGACGGGACATCACCACCCAATTCCTCGTCGAGACGGTGGTGCTCTCCGTGGGCGGCGGGCTGATCGGAGTCGTGGTGGGCGTGATCACCCCCGTGCTGGTCTCTCATTTCGCCGACATGAGGACGATCATCACGCTGTGGTCGGTCCTGCTCGCCTTCGGTATCTCGGGCGCCGTCGGCATCGTTTTCGGCCTCTACCCCGCCAGCGCCGCCGCCAAACTCGATCCCATCGAGGCCCTCCGGCACGAATAGCCCGGCGCCCACCGACCTCCTGGTTGCCCGGCTCCGGCTTTTGTTTTGCAGCCTGGGCCGCTTTGGGTTATAAACTGCCTCCGGGTCTGTACTGGCCGCGGCGTCGCCTGCGCCTTAGACAGAGATCGTCACCGGCTCCACCGAACCGGGCGCCCGGGTGAGGGTCGTGCGGTGGCCCAGGTCCCGCTCCGGTCCCGCAGCGGTGGGCGACGCGGGCGATTGAATGCGCGCAGAAACCTGAACATCCCAGACTGAATGAAAGGCAACCCCATGAGATTCTCACGTGAACTTGCTCCCCTTTGGGCCCTTGGGGCCTGGTCCTTCGTGTGCGGCGGGCTCGCCCTTAGCCTGGCAGCCCAGCCCCAGCGGTTCGCCGACCTGGTGGGGCCAGGGAATGTCGGGGCCGTAACCGCCACGGCGCCTTTGACGGTTCCCTTCATCACGTGGGGAGGCGACATGGCGACGTTCTATGCGAACGGCGGGCTCACCACCCAGGCCGGCTCGCTCTACCAAAAACAGGGGTTGAACCTGCGGTTGGTGCCCGGGGACGACTTCTTGCAGCAGGTGCGGGATTATCGCGCGGGCAAGACCCCCTTCCTGCGCGGCACCTTCCACATGATCGGCCTCGCCAGCGAAGTCATCGGCGCCGATCCCCGCACCAAAGGGGTGGCGATCCTGCAATTGACTTGGTCGGCGGGCGACCATCTGGTGGCGCGGGAGCAGATCAAGCGGCTCGACGACCTCAAAGGCAAGACGGTGGTGCTGCAACAGGCCGGACCCCATGTGGGCATGCTCGATGACGTCCTCAAGAGCGCGCAGTTGACCTGGGACGACATCAAGATCGTGTGGGCCAAAGACCTGACCGCTTCCGCGGACTCACCGGCCGAACTCTTCCGCAAGCGGGCCGACCTCGACGCGTGCTTCGCCATCACCCCGGACATGGTGGGCTTGTGCGGCGGACTGACCAGCGTCGGCAGTGGCGCCGAGGGGACGGTCAAAGGGGCCAAGGTGCTCGTTTCGACGGCTCAGTTGTCGCGCTCGATTGCCGACGTGTACGTGTGCCGGAAGGATTTCTATGACGCGAACAAGGAGCTGGTGACCAAGTTCGTGGCGGGTTACCTCAAGGCGTGTGAGGAAGTCATCGAGCTCAAGAAGCAGTACGAGGCCCGGGGCTCGGAGCCCTACCAGGCCCTGCTGCAGCTCACCCAGGACATCTACGGCAAGCAGACCATTCCGGTCCTCGACGATGCGCATGGCCTGTTGTCCGATTGCACCTTCGCCGGCTACCCTGGCAACGTTGCCTTCTTCACCGAGGAGGGGAACCTCACCGGGTTCGAGGCGTTCCAGAAGTCCGCGCTCGAGGTGGCGGTGAATCGTGGCTACGCCAAGGAACGGATGGGCCTGTTCCCTTCGGGACTCGACTACCAATCGCCCCTGTTCCTGAGCTACTTGACGCGAACCCAGGTCCAGCGGCAAGAACGGTTCCGGGCCGAGGCGGTGCAGAGCGAGATCGAGATGCTCAGCGCCGGAGGCGCCCTGGACGACCGCACCATCGTCTCCTTCACGATCAACTTCGAGCCGAACCAAACCGAGTTCAGCGCGATCCAGTACGGCGCCGAGTTTCAGCGGGTGGTCGAAACGGCCGCCCGATTCGGCAACGCCGTCATTGCCATCCGCGGTCACGCCGATCCCACCAAGACCCTCCTCGACCTGGTGCGCGCGGGGATGGCCAAAGGCGTGCTCAAGCGGGTCGGCGCCTCCGGCAACTATTCCTACTCGCTCAACGGCCGGCCCTTGGACCTGAGCGCAACGGTCGAACTGGTGAAACTGATCGAGACCGGGGCGTTCGACGGCGCGCCCGAAAGCAATCCGCGCGAGACGCTGCAGGCGGCGTTGAACCTCTCGCGCAGTCGGGCGGAGATGGTCCTGGACTCGATCGTTGCTTATGCCAAGACCAAAGGGACCTCGATGGACAAATCCCAGATCCAACCCGTGGGCGTGGGAATCCGCGAACCGTTCGTGGCTAAACCGACTAACCTGGATGAAGCCAAGAAGAACATGCGCGTCGAGTTCCGGGTCGTCCGGGTGGCAGCCGAGGCCGCCAAGCCGGCCGACTTCGATTTCTAACTCCGCAACCCCCGATGGCCATGAAGACACCCCTTGCTACCGCCTGCGCTGGCCTCGCCTGTCTGGGCCTGTGGGTCGGCGCTTCGGCCTGTGCGCAGAACTACTACGACAACGTGGTGATTGTCCTGGACGCCTCCGGCTCGATGAAAGATCCGTTACCCGGATCGAACGTGCAGAAGATGGCCGCGGCGAAGACCGCGCTCAAGACGGTGCTGCAACAGGTGCCCGCCAGCACCCGTGTCGGCTTGCTCGTGTTCAGCGCGCGCAACCTGCGCGACGAATGGGTCTATCCCCTCGGGCCGCAGCAACCGGAAGAGCTGCTCAAGGCGATTGACCTGCCCGAGCCGCAAGGCAGCACGCCCCTGGGCAAATACCTCAAGCTGGGCGCCGATCGACTCCTGGACGAACGGGCGAAACAATTCGGCTACGGCACCTACCGCTTGTTGGTCGTGACCGATGGCGAGGCCCAAGACCAGAACCTGGTCGACCGTTACGCGCCGGACGTTATGTCCCGCGGCATCACCCTGGATGTCATCGGGGTCGGCATGCGCACCGACCATACCTTGGCGACCCGCGTCCATTCGTACCGCCGCGCGAACGATCCCGAGGCCCTCCAGCGAGCGGTGGCCGAGGTCTTGGCGGAGGTCTCGCGGCCGAAGAACGATCAGGCGATGGGCGAGGGCTTCGACCTGATTGCGCCCATCCCGGTCGAAGTTGCCAGCGCCGCGATCACCGCCCTGGCCACCTCCGGTAACCACCCCATCGGCGAACGGCCCCGCGCCGCCGCGCCGGCCGCACCGGCGGGCGAACCCACCCAGGCCACCTCGGCAGCATCGCCTCAGGCGCCCTCGACCAGTCCCCCCGCCCCGGCGGGCCCAACTCGCGGGGGCAGGTCGTTCGCGTTTTGGACGATCGTGATTCTGTTTGCGGCCGTGTTTCTGCTGCGGCGCTTAGGCCGCGGCTCGCGCCGATGAGTGAGCGACGCGCCAAAGGCTGTCTGGTCGCCGCCGTAGTGTGGTGTCTGATTCTGGCGGTGCTCGGGGTGGCATACCGGTACCTGGTCCATCCCTACTTGCGCGAGCGACTCAAAGGCGACACCGGCTCCGCCAGTCAATACCAAGGCGAGATCGTGGTCGCCGCGGATTCCTTCTCGGGCTATGCGGTGCTGCGGTCCGACCTGATGAAACAGGAACTCAAGGCTCGGCAGCTCCGCCTCACGGTAGCGGATGACCAGGCCGATTTCGCGGCTCGCCTGCGCGACCTCCAGCGGGGCAAGACGCAGATGGCAGTGTTTACCATCGATTCGCTCATCATGGCCGGAGCGAAGCTTGGAGAGTTCCCTGCCACCATCGTGTTTGTCATCGACGAGACGAAGGGCGGAGACGCCATGGTGGCACTCCGGGCGGCGGTCGGCACGGTCCAGGAGCTCAACCACCGAGACGCGCGCATCGTGCTCACGCCCAACTCCCCCTCGGAGTTCCTCGCCCGGGTGGTGATCGCCCACTTCAACCTGCCCAGCCTGCCGGAGCCGTGGGCGATCGAGGCCGAAGGCGCCCGCGCCGTGTTCCAGCAGCTCCGCGCGGCCAAGCCGGGCGAGAAGCGGGCTTTTGTGCTCTGGGAACCTTACGTGTCTAAGGCGCTCGAGTCGCCCGAGGTGCATGTGCTCTTGGACAGCTCGAAGCTCAGCGGGTACATCGTGGATGTTCTGGTGGCGCAACGGGCGTTCCTGCGGGATTACCCCGACCGCGTGCGGGCAGTGGTCGAGGCCTACGCCCGGGCGGCTTACACCTACGGCCAACAGCCCGAAGGCTGGAGCAAGCTGGTCCGTGAGGATGCACGGTTAACGGGTGCGGAAGCCTTGGACGAAGCCCAAGCGCGGCAGGTGGTGCAGGGGATCCGCTGGAAGAACACGCTCGAGAATTACGCGCACTTCGGGTTGACGCCCACCCCCGCTGGCAGCGGTTTGCCGCACCTCGAGGACATCATCGGCAACATCGTCGAGGTGTTGCTCAAGACGCGCGCGTTGCCGGCCGACCCGCTGGCCGGCCAGCACCACACCCTGTTCTATCGGCAGATCCTCCAGGAGCTGCACACCGCCAACTTTCACCCCGGCCAGGGCCTCAACCTGATCCCCGGCCTGAGCCAAGGCTTGACCCCTGCCGAGCAAGTGCGCGTCGAGGCGGAGGCGAAGCCGTTGACTACGGAGCAGTGGGCCAAACTCCAACCCGTGGGCGAACTGCGGGTCCAGCCGATCGTCTTCACGCGGGGCTCCGCCCATATCAGCGTGCAAAGCGAGCGTGACCTCCAGACCCTCGCCCGCCGCCTCCAGTCTTTCCCGCGCTTTTATCTCCGCGTGATCGGTCACGCCCGCCCCGAGGGCGACCCGGAAGCCAACCGCGTCCTCGCCCAGGCGCGGGCGGAGGCGGCAGCGCAATACTTGCGGACCCAGGGGCTGCGCCCGGAACGACTCCGCGCCGAAGCCGCCCCGGCCCCGGCCGCGGCAGGCGAAGGCCAAGCGGTATCGTTCTTCGTCGGGCAGGTTCCCTACTGACGCGATGAACGGCGTGGCTGCACTCCTGAATGGGACCCATGCCCCGACCGCTACGGACGCGACCTTCGCACGCGCGTCAGCTTGCAGGTGCGCTGGGCCGTCCTCGGCGCGCCCGACCGCCCCCATGGCATTCGTCTGGGTGACTCATGACTAACTCGCTCACCACCCCCCCAACCCTCTGGTGCCCCCGCGCGCCTAGGGGACGGCCAGGATGGGGGCGGCCGGTGCCGGGTCGAGGCGCGGAAAAACCTGTGAAACCGCCCGCGAACCGCGCATATTGTGAACCGCCGTTGCGGCGCCGCGCTATGCTGGACGCCAACCAGATTCGCAAGCAGGTCCTGGTGCGCACCCTGGGCAGCCCCTGGGTGATGGGGCCGTTCTTGCTCGGCATGACCGCCCTGACCGCGGTCTGGGCCCTCGGGCTCAAGGCCGGCCTGGGTTGGTTTGCCGGCTTAGCCGGGCTGCTGGGTGCCGCGGGCGCGTTTGTCACGCAACTGGTGATGCGGGGCGAACGAACCGCCCGGCAGGTGACCGCGGAACTCGCCGGCCGCCAACAAGAATCGCAGCAGGCAAAACTCGACTCGCTCGATCGACACCTCAGCACGGCCGACGAGGACCCGCGGCCCGAAGCTGCCTTGCGCGACCTGAGGGCGCTGTTGCTCGCCTTCGAGACCGCAGAGGCCGGCGCCAGCCCGGTGCACTTGGCTACCGTGGTCGAGTTGCGCGCCCGCGCCCACCAACTCTTCGAACACTGCGTGCGGTCGCTAGATCAGACCGGGCAACTCTGGCAGACCGCCCAGCAGCTTCACACGCCGGCGGCCCGCCAGCCCATCCTGGACCAACGCGAGCGCATCATCGCCGAGGTCCAAGCCTCGGTCCAACACCTCAGCGATACGCTGGTGGGCCTGCAAACCCTCGGCACGCAACCCGGCTCGGCCAAGGAGTTGACCCGCATGCGCACCGAACTCGACCAGAGCCTCGAGTTGGCGAAAACGGTTGAGGCGAGGGTCGATTCCTTGCTAAACGAGAATGCGCTGCGTGACCAGACACTGGAAACCAACCTGCGAACGAAAGGATAACTATGTTCGGCGCCATTGCACGATGGTTTAAAGCCCTCGGTTACTTGTTGACCGGCCAAATCGACTCGGCCCGCCGCGTGATTGATACCAACCCCCACGTCGTGCGCGCCAAGTACGACTCGGTCATCCGCGATAAAGTCTCCCAAATCCATACCTACAAACAGGCCGTCGCCGGCCTCATCGCCCAGCAAGAAAGCAAGCTCACCATCGTCAAACGGCTCACCGACGAGGTGCAGCAACTCGAACGCCTCAAAGCCGGCGCCCTCGCCAAAGCCAAGCAAACCGTCGAACGGCTGCAGAAAAGCGGCAAGAGCAAGGAAGAGATCCACAGCGACGAGGAATACAAGAAGTGCCTAGGCGCTTATAACGACTTCTCCTCGACCCTAGCCGAGAAACAAGAACGCATCGCCGAGGCCGAGCGCGATGTCGAGACCTACCGCAAGACCATCGCCGACCATAAGACCCAGCTCCAGCAACTCCTGCGCGACGTCGACAAACTCAAGTCCGAAGCCGCCGATGCCGTCGCCGACATCATCACCGCCAAGCAGGAGAAAGACATCGCCGACATGCTCACCGGCATCGCGAAGGATGGCTCCGCCCAAGAACTCCAAAGCCTCCGCCAACTGCGCCAGGAAATCCGGGCCGAAGCCCGTGTCTCGCGCGAGTTGGCAGGCACCGACACCAAAGCCCAAGAGGCTGAGTTCCTCGAGTACGCCCGCCGGAGCTCCGCCAATGAAGAATTCGACGCGCTGCTGGGCTTGGCGGAGAAAGCTGCCCCCGCCGCAAAAGCGGCGCCGGAGAAATCCGCGGCTTTGCCCGAGTGAGGCCTCGGTCAGGCGCGCGACCAACGGGCCGATGCCGGACAGCGGTAGCGGCGTGCGCCGCTTCGGGTCGCCCACGCCCCGCCGGCTGGGCGAACCTCGGGCGGCCGGGCGAACCTCGAGAACCTTAAGAACGTTGTGCTTATGAAAACGAACTGGATCAAGCTAAGTTTGCTAGGTGGCGTGCTGGGGTTGGCCGGTTGCCAATCCAAATCGGTGCCGACCTTCTCGCTGGCCTGGAGCGAATACCCTTCCTGGAGCGTGTTTGGAGTGGCTCACGTGCAAGGACTCATCGACGGTGCCGCCGGCGCGCTCGGGCCTATCGAGAAGAAATGGAACGTGGACATCGTCCTCAAAGAGGCCGAATACGACCCCTGCATCACCATGTACGGCGCCGCCCAGTGCGACGCGGTCTGCATCACCACCCTGGACGCCCTGAGTCCGGCCTTGGGCCGCAGTTCGGTCGTCATCCTGCCCACCTCGACCAGCGCCGGCGCCGACGCCCTGATCGTGCCCCAGACGATCACCAACCTCACCCAACTCCGCGGCAAGAAGGTCTACGGCCTCGCTAAGAGCGTCTCCGAGTACTGCTTCAACCGCAACCTCGAGCTGCTGGGCGAGAAGCCCGAAGATTACCAGTTCAGCAACATGGACCCCGGAGCGGCGGCGGTGGCCATGCAGCAACAACAAGAAGGCATCGAGGCCATCGTGGTCTGGAATCCCTTCGTGCTCGAGACCCTGAACAAGCGCAAAGACACCCATGTCCTGCTCGATTCGCGTAAGATCCCAAACGAAATCATCGATGCCGTCGTCCTCGCCCAAGCGTCGCTTGACCGGCCCGGCGGCCGCGACTTCGCCTGCGCCGTCATCGACGCCTTCTATGCGGTCAACCGGCGCCTGGCCGACGCCGCCACCCGCGACGACACCCTCATCGCGATCGGCGAGAAATTCAGCCATTTGGACCTCGCCGGCATGAAGACCGTGGTGGAACAGACCCGCTTCTACGGCACACCCAAAGAGGCGCTCGACCTGCTCACCGGCGAGGAACTGAAGGCCGTCACCAAACGGGTTGTGGACTTCTGCGTCCAGCAGGGCATCGTGAAATCAGCCCCGCCGATCGGTTACGGCGCGGCTGCGGACCCGGCAGGGACCGCGCTCCGGTTCGACCCCACCTTCATCCAGGCCGCCGCCGCCCGGCCATGAACCGCGCGCCCCGCCTACGAACGCGACGGCCGGCCGACCCTGCCGACTGCTGACTATGTTTAGCCAATCGGTTGCCGTTCCAATCCGCCTGCCCGAGTCGTGGGGCGGTCTGGCCAACAGCCGGGGAGTCCTGCGGCTCGAAGGCGAGTCGCTCCAGCTCGAGTTCGTCACGCACGACAGCATCTTCGAGGCGGTGCGCTCGGACATCAAACGGGTCAGCATCCCCTTCGAGGCGATCGAGTCGTTCGAGTTGCGCAAGGGTTTCTTTGGCTGGCGCTTCGAGCTCACCACCACGCACCTCGAGGCGCTGCAGAAAGTGCCCGGCGGACACCAGGGACGCGTGGCCATGCCCGTCGGCCGCCGCGACCGGCCGGCGGCCGAACGACTCCTGACCGAGTTCCAAGTCCTGTGGACCCAGCGGGCCTGTCGCTGGCTCGAGCAGGATGTTCAGGCGGCCCTCAGCGATCCTCCCAAACGCAAACGGGCCCGGCGCGCATGATCATCCGCCAACCGATCGCCAGCCTCACCCGAGTCGCTCTCGGCGTCCTGTCCCTGCTACTTTTGCTCCTGGCCTATACGTGGCTTTCGCACCGGCAGCACCGACTCAACCCGCACGACACCACGATCCCCACCTGGTCCCAACTCGCCGAAGGCGCCCGCGCCATGTGCGTCCCGGACAAGCGGACCGGCGAACGCTGGCTGGTCGAGGATGCGAAGGCCTCGGGAACGCGGTTTTTCTTGGGGCTACTGGCGGGAGCGTTGGGGGCGGTGGTGCTGGGGCTCTTGATGGGCTGCTACACCCCCATCGAGGCCTTCTGCTCGCCCCCTTTGTCGTTCCTCGCCAAAGTCCCCGCGACGGCCGCGATGGCGGTCTTCTTCGCCTTGGTGGGCACGGACCTCAACATGTACGTAGCGATCATTGCCTTTGGGATTCTGCCGACGCTGGCGCTGACGGTCTACCTGGCCGTCAAGGAATTCCCCGATGAGTTGCAGTACAAAGCCTTCACCTTGGGCGCCTCGAGCTTCGAGGTAGTCTATCCCATGATCTTCCGCTACGTGCTGCCGAAGGTGATCGACGCCCTGCGCCTCATGATCGGACCGGCCCTGGTCTACTTGATCGCCGCGGAGATGCTCGTCGGGGACGTCGGCTTCGGCTACCGCATCCGCCTGCTCTCCCGCCGCACCGAGATGAGCGTGGTCTATTTCTACCTGACCTTGCTGGCCGGCTTTGGGTTTGGCATGGACTACTTCCTCCGCTGGCTGCAGCGGAAATGGTGCCCTTGGTTCGAACCGCGCCGGGAATGAACGCCCCCACCCACCCGATCGCCCTCGAGTGCCGCCAGGTCCATCACTGGTTCGGCCCCAAGCCGGTCCTCCACGACATCACCCTCAAACTGCGTCGCGGCCAGTTCCTCTCCTTGGTGGGCCCGAGCGGCTGCGGCAAGTCCACCCTCTTGCGCGCCATCGTCGGCACCCATCCCCCGCGCCAAGGCCAGATCCTGCTCTATCACGTCGGCGCCGGCGACCGTGCCGAGCCCGTCGTCGGGCCCGGCCGCGATCGGGGGATCGTTTACCAGCACTATTCGCTCTATCCGTTCCTGACCGTGCAAGAGAACGTGGCGGTGGGCCTGATGTTGGACCGCACCACGATCCCGTTCCGGCTGTTCCGCTACCCGCGTTGGCGCCACCTGCGGCAAGAACACCTCGCCAGCGCCCGCGCGATGCTCGAGCGCGTCCGGTTGGCCGATGCCGCCCACCTCTACCCACATGCCTTGAGCGGGGGCATGAAACAACGCGTGGCCATTGCCCAGGCCCTCATCATGAAGCCGGAAATCATCCTCCTGGATGAACCGTTCGGGGCGCTGGACGAGGCGACCCGCGAAGACCTGCAAAAGTGGTTGCTCGGGCTCTATGCCGAAAACCAGCAGGCCCAACGCCGCGGCGAACCGCCTCCCTACACCGTGGTCATCGTCACTCACGAGCTGACCGAAGCCATCTACGTGGGCGACCGCATGGTCGGGCTCTCGCAGTTCTGGGACTGGCGTCAAGAAGGACACGACCGCTACCCCGGCGCCACCGTCGTCTACGACAAAGCCTGCCCCGTCTTCGAGCCTACCGCGGCCAAAGACTACGAGATGTTCGCCGCCCAGCGCGAGGAAGTCAGGCAAGCCGTGTTCGACCCGCGCGTCTGCCAAGACCGCCACCAGCATGTGACCTTCTGGCAGGACCCTGGCAAGGGCAACTGACGGATCGGCACGACCTGCCGGTGGTCACGCAGCCTTGCCGACCCGGCGTGGCAACATCTCGATCCGGACGATGTGTTCGTAAGCGACCAGGTTGATCTCGCCAGGCACGCCTTGGGGCAATTCGTTGGCCACGACCACCACATCCGCGCCGACAAGGATAAAATCCGGGTAGGGCACGCGCAGGCTCTTCCCGTCAGCCAGATGCAGGCAGAAAGGCTTGAAGGGACTCCCCTGAATCAGCGCGCGAATGTCCGCGGGTTTCATCATCGTCACCCAATCGACACGGGATAGGTTACGATGGGCACGCCAGCACGGCAAGCCCTTGGTGGGTGCTCACGGGCGAGATGCCCGGGTCACAAACTTGACCTGCCTACAACATGCCTCGGGATGCGAGCACTCTAGGGTTGCAGTTGGGCTCGGTAGAAGCGTTGGCTCGAGCGGGGATCCAGGTCGAGGTGTTGCACGGTGCCGGTCGGGTTGGGCAGCGTGGCGAGCGGCGTCCAGTTCCCGAGGTCCGGCGAAACCTCGATCACGACCGCGTGGCCAGCGGGAGCGGCAAGGTGCAGCTCGACGCCGTTCAGCGCCAGCCGAGGCAGGCTGGTAAAGCGCACAAGCCGAGCCTCGGCCACCGCGAAGGGTTGGCTGAGTCCAACGTGGCCGTGGCCGTCGTCGGCCCGCAGCACGACCGTCGGGGCCGGTTGAGGCAAAGTGATCGCGCCGCTCCACGCACCGTTGAGGAAGTTGCCCGCGACGGCGGGGGTGAGCGGGAGCGGTTGGGCGCGCTCGTCTTGGATGAACTGGATGTCGTCGAACCAGACCTGCGCGCTTCGGAGGTTGTAGAGCGTCAGCAGCGTGAGCCGGTCGGCATCGGGATTGCGAAAGGAGACGCGGGCCGCGACCAGTTGGTCATCGACATAGAAATCGATGGTCCGGCGCGTCCAGTCGAGGTGCAGCAGGACTTTGTACCATCGGTCAAACAGGGAGCCGGTAGCGAAGAAAGTCTGTCCGTCATAGAGCCCCATCGTTCCAACGGAACCCTTGAGCGATCGCCTCTGGAGACAGAAAAAGACCGCGGCATCGTGCACATCGGGTCCGTTGCCGGCAATAAAATAGCCGCATTCGGCTTTCTTGCTGGTGCGGATGTGAGAGCTGATGCGCTCCGGCGTCAACGGGTCCAAGGGGCGAAGGAGCTTGCCGTCCGGCTCGTCGCTGAAAGGATCCAAGATGGCGAGCTCCT
This sequence comes from Verrucomicrobiota bacterium, assembly GCA_016871715.1. Classification (GTDB taxonomy): domain Bacteria; phylum Verrucomicrobiota; class Verrucomicrobiia; order Limisphaerales; family J093; genus VHCO01. The sequence goes on along the minus strand of VHCO01000029.1, from coordinate 20,074 downwards.
CGTCTGGGTCGTCGGGATCTTGTGGAATGAAGGGGGTTGTGAGCTTGAGAGAGTACCGGCCTTGGGCGGCGGCCTCCTTCGAGAGTTGCGCGCTGCAGTTGGTGCCGACGGCGATCCAGCCGTCGAGGGGTTCCTCGAAATCAGCCCCCCAGGGGAACCGGATGTTCGGGCCGTCCCAGGCCGTCAGGGTCAGCGGGCCGGCGAAGTTGCCGAACGGTTGGTTCGCAGCGTCCAACGCCGACACCGTGGCGGCGAACGGCTGGCCGGGTTGCTGCGGCGAAGGCATCGCGCTCCAGCCAAACTGGGCCAACACACCCGGCGTGGGCGTGAAGACCATTTGGTCCAGCCAGCCGGCGTCCTCTCCAGAGGTGCCGCTCTCATCTTTCGCGTAGGTCCATTCCAACAGGTGTTCGCCCTCGGGAATGGGGAAGGTCTTCTGTTCCCAGCCAACCTCTCCAGAAATCTGGGCTTGCGGGAAGGCATCGATCTGGAAACGCAACACGTCCACCGGCCATACCGCAGATCCCTCCGACGAGACCTTCCACCAGAAGCTCAGGTTGCCAGGACCGACGACCGTCAGCTCCAGGCGCGTTTGCTCGCCATCGGCGATGGAGCCGGAACGTGCCGCGTCCTGGCCGTCGTGGGTCAGATCGGCTTGGCCAAACCAAGGCGCCTGACTGGTCGAGAAGCAAACCAAGCTGGCCACATCCAGGGCCTGCACCAAAGGCGCCGTTGGCAACACCGTCAGCAGCGCAGGGGTGCTGGTGACGACGCCTGCCAGATTGCTAACCACCAACGTGTATTGGCCGGCTTGCTCCAGACTCACTCCGGTCAGCGCCAACGTCGGGCCGGTCGCTCCCGGCAGGGCCTCGCCGTTGAAGAGCCATTGGTAGACCAGCGGCCGGCTGCCCGTAGCCGAGACCGCGAAGGTGGCCCGTTGCGTGGCGAACACAGTCTGGTTGGCAGGCTGGGCAGTGATCTCGGGAAGGCGCGTGAGGTCGGGGATGAATCGCACCTCGTCCAACCACCCGGCCTTGTCCGGGCTCAGGACGTCGAGCCTGCTGAATCTCCAGAGCAGCACCTGCTCGGCCTCGGCCATGGGCACCGTGACCTGTTGCCAGTCCGTCTCCCCATCGATGACTGCGGTGGCCTCGTCGCCCACAAAGAATTGCAGCGCGCTGCCCATGTCCGTGGAGACCTTCCACCAGAAACTCAATTGGCCCGGTCCAGCGACCCACGTGGCCAGCCAGGATTCGCCCGCCAACTCCATCATGAATCCGCCCACCGGCCCGCTGCGGGCTGCGTCGATGCCGTCGTGCGTCGTGTCGGTCCCAGGCCGCCAGAGGGCATCGCCGCCGCTCACCCACGGCAAGGCCAGCGCGTCCACCGCCTCGGCCAACGGAATGACCGTGACGAGGGAGCTGGTCACGCTGCCGGCCGCGTTGCGGATCGCCACGAAATAATCGCCGGCCTGAGGGGCGGTGAGGTTGCTTAGGACTAGCGAGGCGTTGGTCTGTCCCGGCAAAGGCTGGCCGCGGAAGTGCCATTGGTAGAACCAGGGCCAACTCCCGACCGCTTCCACCGACAACGCCACCGTCCGGCCCGCGTCCAAGAACTGGCTCTCGGGCTGCCGGAGGATCGTGGGCGGTGTGACCGTGTCGGTGATGAGCCGCACCTGGTCCACCCAACCGGCATCCGCTCCCCCGAGGGCCTCGTCGTCCCGGTCGTCCTTGGCGTAGACCCACTCCAACACAGACTGGCCTTCGCCGAGCGGAAAGGCCCTCGGCTCCCCCGCCACGTCGCCGGAAATCTGCGCCTCCAAGACACCGTTCACATAGAACCGCAAACCGTCGCCCGGCGCCTCCGACCACACGGTCCACCAGAACGACAGGCCTGCCGGCCCGCTCACGACGGTGCGCAGGCGCGACTGCTGGTTATGGGAGATGTTGCCGCTGCGCGCCGCGTCCACCCCGTCGTGGAAGAAGTTGCTCACCCCGAACCATTCCGTGGCGCCGTCTGTGGTCCATATCCGGCCAGGCGTGTCCAGCGCCTCGGCCAACGGCACCGTGTGCGGCGTGAACACGACTTGATCCAACCAGGCGGCGTCTTGGCCAGCAGTCCAGCCGTAGTCCTTCGCGTACTTCCAAGCCAGGACGTGGTGGCCTTCGGGGACCGTAAAGGTCTGAAGTTGCCAATCCACTCCGCCAGAAAGGCGCGCCTTGGTCTCTGAGCCGAGGCTGAACGACAACTTGTCGCCCTCATCCGAGGACACTTTCCACCAGAAGCTGACCTGGCCAGGACCCGTCACGCTGGTTTCGAGCTGCGAAGTCTGGTTGTGAGCGATCAAGCCGCTGCGCGCGGCATCCTGGCCGTCGTGGACAGTCGCCGACTGCCCAAGCCACGGCGCATCGCCCAGCGTACGCCAGACCCGGCCGGGCGTGTCCAGCGATTCGGCCAATGCCAGGCCAACGGTGAGTGCGGCGTTGGAACTGATCAGGGTTCCGGCCACGTTGCTCAAGAGGACCGAGTACTGGCCGGCTTGGACGAGGGTCACATTCGTCAAGGTCAGCGTCGCATTGTGGCACCGGGCAAAGGCGCGTCGTTGCGCTGCCACTGGTACGAGATCGGCCAACTGCCCAGCGCTTCCATGGCGAACGTGACGGTGGTGCCCGCCTCCACCGTCGTACCGACCGGCTGCTGAAGGAAGGTCGGCGCCGTGGTGGCATCGGTGATGAGCCGGACTCGGTCCACCCAACCGGCGTCGGCGCCGGCCAGGTCGCAACCGTCCTTGGCATAAACCCATTCGAGCGTGACCGGTCCCGGCGGCAGCGAGAATGCGTGTTGGTGCCAATCGACTTCGCCGGAAATCTGGGCCGCCACTTCGCCGTTGATGAGGAATTGGAGAAGGTCGTAATCGCGCTCCGACGACACCTTCCACCAGAAAGTCAGGATGCGCGGTCCGCTCACGGTGGTCTTGAGGCTGGAGTGCTGGAAGTCCGGAATGACTCCCGCCTGCGCGGCGTCCGAGCCGTCGTGCGTCAGGCTGGTTTCACCCAGCCATCCGGCGCCGCCAGCGGTGGTCCATGTCCAGCCCGGCGTGTCCAGGGCTTGATCCAAGGCCACGGCGGAAGCGGTGGGAACGAAGGCCACCTGGTCCAACCAGCCGGCATCCTGGCCAGCGCTCGTCGGGAAATAGTTTTTCGAGTAAACCCACTGCAAGGCGTGCGTGCCGACCGGCAGAGCGAGCACCACGTTGGTCCACTCCACTTCGCCGGAGAGGCTCATTTGCGAGGTGCCGTTGACGAAGAACTCGAGGCCGTCCCATAGGTTTTCGCAGGAGACTTTCCACCAAAAACTCAGATAGCCGGGACCGATCACGGTCGTTTCGAGCTCGCTCTGCTCGTTGTGCGTAATGGGGCCCGTCCGCGCGGCCGACTCCCCGTCGTGCGTCGTCGCCGTCTGCCCGAACCAGGGCGCTTGGCCGCCGGTGCTCCAGAGGCGGCCCGGCGTGTTGAGCGCCTCGGCCAGTGGGACGGACACGACCAGCGTGGCGGTGGTGCTGACGACCGTGCCTGCGGCGTTGCTGACGACGACGAAATACGCGCCGTGCTGAGAGGGCGTGACGCTGCTCCAAGTCAGCTCCGCGTTGGTCGCCCCGGCCAGCGCCGTGCCGTTGAAGTGCCACTGGTAGAACAACGGCCAACTGCCCAACACCTCCACCTCAAACCCGCCCGGCCCGCCCAGGCCCACAGTCTGATCGCCCGATTGTCGGAGAATGGCCGGGGCCAGGGATGCATTCGTGATCCAGCGGATCTCGTCCACCCAAGCAGCATCCAGGCCCGCCAGACCAGACTCATCCTTTCGGTAAGCCCAGATGAGCGACACCGGGCCCTCGGGGAGGGTGAAAGCTCTTTGCTCCCAATCTTGCTCTCCCGTGGCCAGGGCCCTGAGTTCCATGTTCACCAGAAGGCCCAGCACGTCGTAGTCGCGTTCGCACGACACTTTCCACCAGAAGCTCAGCACACCCGGGCCAGTCACGGTGGTTTCCATCACCGTGATGAACTGGCCGTATTCCACGTGCGTGATCGGGCCACTCTGCGCCGCGTCCACACCGTCGTGGGTGACGTTCGTCTGCCCGAACCAGCCCACGAAACCTGCGTTGGTCCAGGTCCATCCCGGCGTCTCCAGCGCGACGTCCAACGGGACCGCGGCACTCGAGGGCAGGAAACGGACCTGGTCCACCCAACCGGCATCCTGCACGGCGCCTCCACCCACGTCCTTCTGGTACAACCACTGCACGACCTGAGGGCCGGACGGGATGGCCACGTAACAGGGCTCCCAAGCGGACTCGCCGCTAATCTGCCTTTCCTTCGTGTCGCCCACCAGCAGCCCCAGCCAATCGTGACCGAGTTCCGATGAGGTCTTCCACCAGAAACTCAGGTACCCCGGTCCCGTCAGGGCGGTCTTGATCCAAGTGCGTTGGCCGTCGGGAATCGGCGCGCTTTGGGCTGCGTCCACGCCGTCCTGCGTCGTGAGAGTCTGCCCAAACCACGGCGCCTGGCTGCTGGTCTCCCAAGTCCAGCCCGGCGTGTCCAAAGCCGTGGCCAAGTCGGCCGCCGGCCCGCTGGGAGTGAACGTCACTTGGTCCACCCAGCCCACGCCGGAGTTGCAGACCCATCGGACCGTCTGCAGTCCGGGCGGGATGACTACCGCCTCAGACTCCCAGACTGAATCCTCCGTGATCCCGAGGCGCGGCTCGTCGCCGAGGTAAGACAGCATTCCCCAAGAGCCGCCTTCCAAGGTAACTCTCCACCAGAAACGCAACACCCCCGGCCCCGTCACGGTGGTTTGGAGAACAGACTCCTCGCGCGGCCCAAGCGCGCCGCTTTGCGCCGCATCCACGCCATCGTGCGTGACCTCCGTCTGGCCGAACCAGCGCGCGCCGCCCGTGGTCGTCCACGCCCAAGCGGGCGTGTCGAGCGCTTCGGCCAGCGGCGGCTTGACCGTGAGGGTCGCGATCGAGCTGGTCGCGGCGCCGGCCGCGTTGCTCACGACGACGAAGTATGATCCCGCCTGTGCGCCCGTCACGTTGGTGAGCGTCAACGTTGCGTTGGTTGCCCCGGTCAACACCGCCCCTTGAAAGTGCCATTGATAGAACAGCGGCGGGCTGCCCGACGCTTGCACGTCGAACGTGGCCGGGCTGCTGTCCGGCACCGCCTGGCTCTGCGGCTGCTTGACGATGGCGGGAGGAGTCGAACCGCCGGTGATCAACTGGACTTGGTCCACCCAAGCGGCATCCGAGCCCGCAGTGAAGAAGATGTTCTTGGTGTAAAGCCACTGGATCACAACGTCTCCCTCGGGCAGGGTGTACGACTTCTGTTCCCAATCGACTTCGTTACATATCCTCTCTTTCGCCTCGCCGTTCGCGTGGAACTCGAGGAAGTCGCCACTCCGCGTGATGAACTCATTCGTTCCCAACGACGACACCTTCCACCAAAAGGTCAGCACGGCCGGACCCGTCACGGTGGTTTGCAGGACCGCCTGCGCGTTGTCTGCCGTCGGCACGCATTGGGCGGCGCCCAGGCCGTCGTGCGTGACGTGGGTCTGCCCAAACCAGCCGCGGGTGCCCTGGTTCGTCCAAGCCCGACCGGGCGTGTCGAGCGCCACGTCCAGCGCCAGTGTCGAGGCGCTGGGCGTGAGAACGACTTGGTCTACCCAGTCCCCCCCTGCGTACGCTTTCCACCGGTCGGCCTGTGGTCCAGCCGGAATGAAAGCGAAGCGTTGGACCCAGTTGACCTGCGGGGTGAGGGCTCCAAAAGCGTCGAATTGCGCCTCGTCCTCGACGAACAACTCCAGCGCCCCGCCGCTCTTCCACCAGAAACTCAGGATGCCCGGCCCCGTCAGCGTGGTCTGGAGGATGGATTCCTCGCCCACCGCCACGCTGCCGCTCTGGGCGGCATCCGCCCCGTCGTGCGAGATCGCGGACTGTCCAAACCACCCAACGGGGCCGCTCGTGGTCCAGGCCAACCCGGGGGCATCCAGCGCATCGCCCAACGATTGACCGCGCGCGTCCCGGAGGACCAACGCCAGGAGGGCGGCCACACCCAAGGAAAATGCGCTGACCGACGAGTGTCGAGTGGTCTTCATAGTGGGTCTAGAGCGCGCGGTTGACCCGCTTGTGGGTCAGTTCGCTTGACGAATGCCGAGCGTTGGGGAGGCTCGTGTGGGAGAACCTCCCGAAGCGAGCGACGCCGGACGACGCGCCAAGTTGTGCGTGCCCCGCCGACCGTCGCTTCACCCGCTGCCCTCGTTCCCCGCCTGGTCGAAACCGACCTCAGCCAGGGCGCGCTCCCGCTAGCTCGGATGCTAGACATAGAGCTTCTGGAAGGTTCGAGTTTACCTTTATCAGAAATAGATAGACTGGGTCAACGTCGGATTCTTCGCCCCCATCTCATCCATGCCCAGGTTGGCAGCCCTGCGGTGGATGCGCTGGAAGGGCCGGGCACCCGCGTAAGTCCCGGCACTTTCTATGCGGGAGATCGCGCCGCACTCGGTGCAAGCCCAAGCCTGAGTTCGAGGGTCCGTCAGGGTGGTATGGCGCTGGGCGCGAGTAAGTCTGGCCAAAATGGCCATCTCGCGTTAGAGATCGGGCCATGAACAACGTCTCAGTGCATCCCTCGGCCGTCTTCCAAGGCCGAACCTCGCACCCCTGCCCGACTGCCATGCCATGAAGGCCCCTTCCCACGAGTTCCTCCGACTGGCCGGACGCATCCTCAACTCCGGTCAGGCCCGCACGCTGGTCGTGACCGGCAACATCTACGACCTGTTCTGTCTGCCTGGAAACGAGGGTGGAGACTACGTGCCGCTGCTGAGTTACCTGACTGCCCAATGGGATTTGCCCGGCCTGATGGTGATCACCTACGAGCTCAATGGACCGGTCCGGTTCACGCGCGAGGGGGACGCCGACAAACTGCGCGATGCGTGGCTGCGCTGGCGCAGCGGCTTGGACGCCAACCAACTCGCCGTCCAGCGCATGCTCGCCAAGGGCAAGGCCGCCGAGCAACTCGATGCGGTCGTCCACACTTACGACGACAGTCTCCGCAAGGCGCTGAACAATCCGACCCTCGCCCTCGAATTGCTGCGCCAAATGTGCCTCTGTTCCCGCACCGAGATCGGCGGCCAACGCCTGCTCGAGCAGCGGTTGCTCATCCTCATCGAAGGCGCCGATCTCCTGATCCCGGAAGCCCCCATCGCCAGCCTCTCCGACACCGACCGCCAGCGAGTCAGCATCTGCCACGACTGGTTCAGCGACCCGGGATTCCTGAACGGGGCCGACGGGGTCGTGTTGGTGGCCGAGTCGCGCAGCCTCCTGCACCATCGCGTGGCGCGCTTGCCCCAATTGCTCGCCGTCGAGGTGCCTTCCCCTGACCTGGCCACCCGCCGTCACTTCATCACGTGGTTCAACCGCCAGCAATCCAGCGAGGCCAAGATCAAGCTCTGGGGCACTCAGGAGGAACTCGCTCGCGCCACCGCCGGCCTCTCGCTCCACGCCTTGAGCCAGTTGCTCAAGGGCGCCACCCACGAGCAAAAAACCCTCAGCCAACAGGACGTGATCGCCAAGGTCGAGGACTTCATCCAGAGCCAGCTCGGCGAGGACATCGTCGAGTTCAAGAAACCTGTCCATACCCTTAAGGACGTGGTCGGCTTCAGGCGCCTGAAGGAGTTCCTGCGCCAGGAATTGATGCCGCGCTTCAGTACCACCGGCGCGGAAGCCCTCTCCGGTGCCGCGGTCTGCGGCCCCATCGGCGGCGGCAAAACCTTCATCTTCGAGGCCTTGGCTGCGGAGCTGGACCTCGTCGTCCTGGTCCTGAAGAACATCCGGAGCCAATGGTTCGGCCAAACCGACGTCATCTTCGAGCGCTTGCGCCGGGTCCTCGACGCCCTGGCCAAAGTCGTCATCTTCGTCGATGAAGCCGATACCCAGTTCGGTGGCGTGGGGCCGGACACGCACGAAACCGAACGGCGGTTGACCGGCAAAATCCAGGCCATGATGGCGGACCCCACCATGCGCGGCCGGGTCTTTTGGTTGCTGGTGACCGCCCGCATCCACCGCCTCTCGCCCGATCTGCGCCGCCCGGGCCGCGTCGGGGATCTCATCATCCCCACGCTCGACCCCGAGGGGCCCGATCGAGAGGAATTCCTACGCTGGGCGGTCAAGCCCGTCCTCGCCCACCCGCTGTCGACAGAGCACCTGACCAGCCTCGACCAGGCCACCCGCGGCTACTCCGCTGCGAGCTTCGCTTCCCTGCGCTCCGAGCTGAAGACCAAGGCCATAGGAAACCACCTCGACATCCAACAGATCTTGGCCGTGGTCTCCGATCACCTCCCTCCGGCCATCGAGGAGACCCGCCACTACCAGACCTTGCAGGCGCTGGTCAATTGCACCCGCCGCAGTCTGCTCCCCGATCCCCAGGTCACCGAAACCCAACGCCGCGCTTGGGAGGCAGAACTCCGCGCCCTCGAGGCGAAAGGTGTCCAGTGAATGGCAGGGTGGGCGGCAAGTTTTGGCATGACAGCCAACGGCGTTTGGGGTTGACTAGCTCCTATGGTTTCAGCGGGCGATGCCGGCAGCACGGGTTCCGATCCTCGTCCGACACCGCGCTATCAGGTGTTGTTGCTCGAGGATGACGAGGAGCTGGCCGCGGTGCTGGCGAAGGCGCTCCAGGGCCTAAGCTGTGCCACCGAACTGGTGACCAATGGCGTCGAGGGCCTGCGCAGCGTCATCGCCTCGGACTACGACGCCATTGTCTGCGACTTGGTCATGCCCAACCTGCCCGGGGACATGTTCTACCTCGCCGTCGAGCGCACTCGCCCGCATCTATGTCGGCGATTCGTCTTTATGACCGGCCACAAAGCGGAGCGGAACCTGGAAGAGTTCGCCCGCAAGGTCGGCTGCAGTGTGCTCTGGAAACCGTTCGAGCTCGACGCATTCCTCGAGGCCGTCCGCAAGGTCCTCCGTCGCGTCGAGCGCGAGCGGGCGGGCGCCAGCGGTGCGCGGGAGCCTTGAACCCACCGCCCCGCCGCTGGTCCGCGGCCCTGCTCTGCTCGAATCCCAGCCCAGCCCCTATTCGCTCGATTCTCGTGCCAGGTCTGTCAACAATAATAAACCCGGAGAATTAAATGACAAGGTTGTCGCTGGTTAGGTGGCTGGAAGCCAAAGGATTGCGCTGGCCGCGGGATTCCGGTTCCCTGCTTCGTGTGCCGGTGCCGGCTCTGTCAATCAGACGTTCGGAGGCACCACGAAGGGTGGGCGGTACTCGCGGGTGAGGAGCCGGTTGGCTTCAGGGTTGCCGCGGAAACGCTCTTTGATGGGGTTGAAGTTGAGCTTGGGCCCGACCCACAGGGTGGCTTTGGCGGGGTCCACCCCGATGGCTTGGGTGTTCTCGAGCAGCGTCATGATACTGGTCCCGACGATGTCGCTGTCGGTGAAGTCTTGAGGCTTGGCGAAGGGGCGTTCTTGGGCGAGGCGATAGGAAGCGTTGCCCAGGTGGCAGAGGGCGCTGGAGAGGTGGGCCTCGAGGATGTCGGCGCACAGGTCTTGCTGCTTTCGGGTGCGCATGCACTGGATGAAGTTCTCGAAGATGTTCACCGAACGGCGCGGGTAATCGACGATCACCAGCGGCTCGCCCTCAGTCTTGCCTTTCGGGAAGAAGCGGTCGCCGCGCACTACGCCCGCCTCGAAGTAGAATTCGTTGGCGACTTGATTGGGGTACTTGGGATTGCGACCGACCAAGCCGCGGGTTTCAAACAGCAGGAGGGACCCGCCGAAGTCGAAGACCGAGACCAGTTGGTTGGGCGTCTGTCCCTGGTCCTTGAAGTTGGGGCCGTCGACGTAACGGCCGCCGAGGCTAACGACGCTGCGGGGGAGGGTGGCGTCGAGGGCCCAGCGGGCAACGTCCATCTCATGGACACCTTGGTTGCCCATGTCGCCGTTGCCGAAGTCCCAGAACCAGTGCCAATTGTAATGGACCAGGTTGGCGTGGTAAGGCTGCCGAGGTGCAGGGCCGAGCCAGAGGTCGAAATCCAGGTGTGCGGGCGGGTCTTGGACGGGTTTGGCGCCGATGCTCCAGCGGGGTTTGCAGCAGTAGCCTTTCGAGACGAGGAGTCGACCGTACTGGCCGCTACGGGCGATGGCGGCGATGCGGGTGCCGAGGTCGCCACCGCGTTGTTGGGTGCCGTGTTGGACCATGCGCTGGTACTTGCGCGCGGCCGCGACGCATTGGCGGCCCTCGAAGACATTGTGGCTGCAGGGCTTCTCGACATAGACGTCCTTGCCGGCCTGACAAGCCCAGATGGTCATCAGGGAATGCCAGTGATTGGTGGTGGCGATCGAGAGGGCGTCGATGTCTTTGTTTTCGAGCAAGCGGCGGACGTCCTGGTACTTGTGCACCCCCTCGAGCTTGGCCGCGCGCCCCTCGAGGACCCGCAGGTCCACGTCGCATAAGGCGGCTACGCGCACCCCTTTGAGTTTGGCAAACTCGCTCACGTGCGACCCACCCCGCCCGTTAAGGCCCACCACACCCACCCGGATGTCGGCGTTCGCACCGGACGCTTGCGACCACGCGCGGGGTGACAGGCCAAGCGCGGCCGAGGCGGAGGCGGCGAGGGAGGTCTTGAGGAAGCTGCGGCGACTGAGACTGATGTGGGGAAGCGAGGTGGTTTTCATAGCATAAGCTGGTTTCGCGCTGAACGCGGCGACTATGGCGGAGGGTGGCGGTTTTGTCCAAGCCAGAGTCGCGCGGGGTGCGGTGTAAACCGCTTTACACGCGCGGGGCGGCGTCGGAACAATTGGGCATGCGGCCGAAGGTGTGGATGCTGGCGGTGGCGGGGCTATGGCTCTGGGCCCTGGTGCCGGAGGGGTCGGCGGCCGGCAGCGGCACCACACGAGCGCGGGACCGGTATGTGATCGACGTGTGGGAGACGGACGATGGACTACCGCAGAATTCGGTGTTCTCAGTCATCCAGACGCGGGAGGGGTATTTATGGTTTGGGACGCTGAACGGCCTGGTGCGCTTCGACGGTATGCGGTTCACGGTTTTCGACGAGAGCAACACGCCGGGGTTGAACAGCAGCCGGATCGTGAGTCTTTTCGAGGATCGTCACGGGCATCTCTGGATCGGCACGCAGTCGGCCGGGCTTGCCGTCATCCGCGAGGGGCAGGTCACCAGCGTTGGCATTGGTCAGGGGGGATCCGATCGCCGGTTGGTCTCTGCGTGTGACGATCCGAGCGGTGCGGTGTGGTTATACACGGCCGATGGCCAACTGTGGCGTTACGAGAACGACCGTTTCAGCGTGTTCCCCTTTGGTCTGGATCGGCCTAGCGCTTGTCGGTCGGTGATCGCCGAGGCGTCGGGCCAGGTGTGGGTGGGGACGGATTGGCGGTTGGCGGCGCTCGCGCCTACGGCGGGGCGGAGCTCGTTCGACCTGCGGCTGGCGGAGGAAGTGTCGGTGGGGAGGCTGGATCGGTTGCTCGCCAGCCGCGAGGGTGGGTATTGGCGGATGGCGGATGGCCGCGTCCAGAAGTGGCGCGGGAACGGGCTGGAGCGGGATTGGGGTGGCTACCCGTGGGGTGCTGCGCCGGTGACGGCGGCGTGTGAAGATCGGCAGGGCAACTTGCTGGTGGGAACGTTGGGCGTTGGAGTGTACTGGTATGGCGCGGAGGGGAGACCGACGTGGTTGTCGACCGCGCAGGGTCTGTCTTCGGACGCCATTCTGTCGTTGTGCATGGATCGGGAGGGCGATCTGTGGGTGGGGACCGATGGGGGCGGGTTGAACCGGGTCAAACGGCAGGTGTTCGCCGTGGTGAACGAGGCGCAGGGTTTAGCGGCCGACGTGGTGCAGTCGATCTGCGCCGACGATCGCGGCGGGTTATGGGTCGGTTCGAACGGTGGTGGATTGAAGCCGGGGCTGACCTACTTGCAGGGCGAGCGGGTGGAGCGGTTCGGCCCGGGGGAGGGCTTGGTGAATTCCCATGTCTGGGCGGTGTTGGTGGATCGCGGCCAAGGGGTCTGGGTGGGGACGGCTGGGGGAGGGCTTTTTCAGTGGGGGGCAGGCCGGTTCCAACCGGCGCCGGGCACCGAGGCGCTGCCGCGATTCGTGCTGGCGCTGCACGAGGATCGCGAGGGTCGTCTGTGGGTAGGCACGCGGAACGGGTTGGCCCGCTATGCGGATTCGGTTTGGCGCTTGTTCACCGCGGCCGACGGGTTGACGGCCGATGAAGTGCACGCCTTAGCCGAAGATCCGGGAGCCGGCTTATGGGTCGGGACGGTGGGAGGCGGGTTAAACCTGCTCCACGACGGCCGGTTTCGGGCTTTCCGCAAGGCGGATGGGTTGCCGAGCGAGGACATCTCGGCGCTGCTGGTTGACGGGGAGGGGGTCTTATGGGTGGGGACTTTTGGGAGTGGCTTAGCGCGGCGGCAAGGAGACCGCTGGACGCACTACACGACGCGCGAGGGGTTGGTCAGCAACAGCATTCATTACCTGATCGAGGACGGCCAGGGCGCGCTATGGATCGGCTCGAACGCCGGTTTGATGCGGGTGCTGAAGCGGGAGTTGAACGAGCTTGCTCGAGGCGCCGTGCCGTTGGTCAGTTGCCGGGCCTACGGCCGGCCCGATGGTTTGCCGACCCGCGAATGCACGCGCGGTTCCCAACCGGCGGCGTGCTTGAGCAGCGACGGCACCTTGTGGTTTCCGACGGCCAAGGGTCTGGTGGCCGTGGACCCGACCCAACTCAATCCCAACACCAATCCGCCCCCGGTCATCATCGAGACGGTGCTGATCGACGGCCGGCCGCAAAGCACCAACCAGTTGCGGCCGGACTGGCCCCAACCGCTGATCGTTCCCGCGGGCAAGGAGCGGCTCGAGATCCGCTACACCAGCCTCAATCTGTCCGCGCCCGACCGCGGCCGGTTTCGCTACCGCCTCGAGGGGCACGAGACCACGTGGGTCGAGGCTGGGAGCAGTCGGGTGGCCTGGTACAGCAAGCTTCGTCCGGGGCCGTATCGGTTCCACGTGACGGCCTGCAACGAAGACGGCGTTTGGAATCCCACGGGCAGTTCGTTGGCGTTGATCGTCCGGCCGCCGCTCTGGCTGACGTGGTGGTTCTTGAGCGTCAGCGCGGTCTGCCTGTTGGGCCTCATCACAGCGACGGTGCACTGGGTTTCGACCCAGAAACTGCAGCGCCAGCTCGAGCGGGTTCGCCACGAGGAGGCCCTCGACAAGGAGCGGGCGCGCATTGCGCGGGACATCCACGACCAACTCGGGGCCAACCTCACGCAAGTCGCGCTGTTGGGGGAGTTGATCGAGAGCGATAAGGATTGCCCGGAAGAAGTCGAGTCGCATGCGCGACAGATTGCGCAGACAGCGCGGGACACGACGCGCGGCTTAGACGAGATTGTCTGGGCGGTCAACCCCTCGAACGATACGCTCGACGGGCTTCTCACTTACGCCTGCAAGTACGCCCAAGAATATCTGACGCTCGCCGGGGTGAGTTACCGCGTGGACATGCCGAGCCAATTGCCCGGTGCCGTGTTGTCGCCGGATGTGCGGCACAACGTGTTTCTCGCCTTCAAGGAGGCGATCACCAACGTCGTGCGCCACGCCGCGGCCCCGGCGGCTTGGGTTCGGCTCCGCCTGGAGCCGGCCAGCTTCACGCTCGAGATCCAAGATAACGGTCGCGGTGTGGCGGGGTTGGACCCGTCCACGCTGCAGACTCGCAACGGCCTTCGCAACATGCGCAAACGGATGACCGACCTCGGCGGTCAGTTCGACATCGGCCCAGCGCCTGAGGGCGGGACGCTGGTCCGTTTGACTGTGCCGGTGCGCAGCCCCTAAACCTTCGAGCCCGGGATCAGCCTATGCCAATCGCCGTTTCTATTGTCGAAGACAGCAACCAGGTTCGGACCACGCTCGCCCGTTTGATCAGTCGGGCCGAAGGCTTCCGCTGCGTCAGTCAGTACGCCAAAGCGGAGGCGGCCCTGGCGGGTCTGCCGCAGGACCGGCCCGAGGTGGTGCTCATGGACATCAATCTGCCCGGGATGAACGGCGTCGAGTGTGTCCGGCGGCTCAAGCAGGTTCGGCCCGAGATCCAGGTGGTGATGCTCACCGTGTACGAAGACACCGAGAACATCTTCAACGCCCTGGCTGCGGGGGCGACGGGTTACCTGCTCAAACGCACCTCGAAGGACGCACTGTTGGCTGCCCTGCGAGACGTGCGCCAGGGCGGCTCGCCCATGACCACACACATCGCGCGGAAAGTCGTCCAGTCGTTCCAGCGCGCCGGGCCCTCGACGCAGCCTACCGAGAACCTCTCGCCGCGCGAACAGGAGGTCTTGGATTGTCTGGCTAAAGGGTTCTTGTATAAAGAGATAGCGGATAATCTCGGCATCGGCTACGAGACCGTCCACACCTACATCCGCCGCATCTACGAGAAACTCCAGGTTCGTACCCGAACGGAAGCGGTGGCCAAATTCCTGGCGCGGTAGGGCCGACCTTGTCCCCAGAACTGGTGACTGGTTGGGGACGCGATTTGGCGTACAGTAGCAGCGTCATTGACCGATGCAGAAGTGCAGTGACTTGTTGGACCGTGTGTGAAGATTTCGGGCGTACGTCTGCAGCGCCGCATCGGTTGACAATTTACGGTGACCGGGCGGTCACCGAAGAAGTGTAAGCGAAAAGTTCTCAATGTTGTTTCCGCGGGAGTGGCCGGGTTAAAGCCCGGCCCTTCTGTTTTTGGCGCCGATGACCAAGCCAACTCCGCCCTGCAGCCCGTCACGCCAACCGTTTGGCAGCAGCCCTCGATGCGAGTCTCGCCCCACGCTTTCCGGCGGCAGCGTAGGTCGGTGGGTGCTCGGTCTTGGCTTGGGCCTGAGCCTGGTGGTGGCGCCGCCGCCGGCCGAGCCGGCGGAGTGGGGCTCGTCGTTGGCCGAGCAGGCGATCATCCGGCGGGATGAATTTAACGTCCCGCACATCTTCGGTGAGACAGACGCGGCCTGCGCCTACGGCATGGCGTGGGTTCAGGCTGAAGACCAAGCACAGCTCGTCGCGATCAACCTGCTCGCGGCCCAAGGCCGGCTGGCGGAGTGGCAAGGCGCCGGTGCGCTGGCTCACGATCGGTTTGTCCGTCGACACCGGGTGCCTCAGCTCATCGAGGATCGGTACGCCGCGTTGCCTGCGGTTGTCCGCGGGATTTGTGAGGGTTACGCCGCCGGACTGAACCGTTTCTTTCGCGGCCACCCGGCGGATTTCGCCGAGATCTTGGGAGAGGTGCGAGGCCAGCATGTGGCCGCGTTAGCGCGGTTGATTGTTTTGGTGGATTTCATCCTTGGCCAAGGCAGCTACGCTCGCGAGTTCCAGCCCGCCGGCGCCCTGGTAGAGGATCCCATGCAATCGAACATGTGGGCCTTGGCGCCCACGCGAACGTCCACGGGACAGGCGATGCTTTTGATTAACCCGCATTTGTCCTGGGCCGGGCGCCACGCCTGGTACGAGGCCCATCTGCGCAGTGCCGAGGGTTATGAGATGGCCGGGGCCGGTTTCTTCGGCTTGCCTCTGCCGGTGATCGGGCACGGCCGACGCGTGGCCTGGTCGCACACGGTCAATGCGATCGACCTGGTGGATTTGTGGGAAGAACGCGTGACGGGCGATCCCCCGCAGACGTATCGGGTCGAGGGGGCACAGCGGCCGGTCGAGCGACTCGAGTTGGCGCTGCAGTACCGGCACGAGGGCGGGCTCAGGGCGACCAACTACACCGAATTCCGGACGCACCGCGGCCCCCTGGTGCGCGGCGAAGATCGCCGCTGGTACAGCGTGCGCAGCACGGTCGATGACGAGGTCGATTTCCTTTCGCCCTGGTACACGATGGCTCAGGCGGCCGATGTGCCGGACTTCATCCGACGGCTCGAACGCCAACGGCCGGCCACATTCAACATCATGGCCGCCGACACCGCAGGCAACATCTTCTACGTGTTCAACGGCCGTCCCCCTCGCCACGATAGGCCGCCGCCGCGGGCGGGCGTCTGGCCCGGTTGGCACGCGGACACCGATCCGACGGGCGAAGTGCCGTTCAGTTTCCTGCCGCAATTGTTGAATCCGGCGTGCGGTTTCATGCAGAACTGCAACTCGAGCCCCTACCACACGGCGCTTGGCGACAACCCGCCGCGCCGGTCCGGCCAGGAAGCCTTCACTCACGAGGGCATGACCTTGCGGGCGCACAGCGCCCTGCGCTTGCTCGCGGTTTTGGACCGCTGTTCCTGGGACCAGTTCCAGCGCGCTGCCTTCGACAACCGTTGTGAAGCGGCAGCCCGGACACTGCCCGAGTTGGTTGCGTACGGCGAAGGTTTGTCCGCGGAAGAACTGCGGGCACACCCGGACGCCGCCCAAGGCCTCGCGCAGTTTCGCGCCTGGGATTACCGCGCGACGGTTGACGCGGTGGCGATGACGACTTTCCAGGCCTGGTGGCAGCGGTACGCGTCGGGTGGGCCGGTATTCAACGTCGAGTTCGACGGCGACGCCCTCGGCACGCCTCGCGGGTTGGCCGACCCAGCCCGGGCCTGGCGCGCGTTGATCCGAGCCGTCCAGGATAACCGCGATGGGCTGGGCGGGGTCGAGGTCCCTTGGGGCCAGGTGCACGGGGTCGAGCGGGGTGGACGCTGGTTTCCCCTGGGGGGTGGCCGCAACGAGTTGGGTTGCCTGAGGATGATCGGCTCTGACCGGCGGGGGCGGCGATGGGTGGCAACGGGCGGCGATGGATTCATCATGGCGGTTCACCTGACCGAGCCGATCCAAGCCGTCAGCATTCACCCTTTCGGCAACGGCAACGACCCGGCCAGCCCCCATTACGTACAGCAAACCGAGCGGTTTTGCCGTGACGAATTCAAACCGGCTTGGTTTGCCGAGGAGGCTGTGATCCAACACGCGCGAAGGACCTATCGGCCCCAGTAGCCCAGTAGCGCGCCCAGGCTCCCTCCTCTCTCCCCTCCCCTCTCTCTCCGTTAGTTGGCACCATCGCGAGATTCTTGTTCCCCAACAGGTTCCGCCTTGGCAGCCAAGGACCGCATTCGACTCAACTCATTAAGACGGGATTATAGAACTTGACACTGCATGCTTGGGTGCCGTCGGTCCTAACCGGAAACGGCTCCCCAGAAACGGCTTGTGAGGTAGGCGATTTCGCCCGACACTTGCGCCCGCTCCGGACGCACGGCGCAACGCCAGGACGCTGCGCCCTGCCGGGGCTTGACCTGGATATGATGCGATTTGGCTCACTCCCCTTGCCCTTGCCCGTCGCTCTGGTGAGCGCCGGAATCATGTGCGCGAACGCCGATTGGCCCCAGTTCCGCGGGCCGCGCGGCGATGGCAGCGCCGACGCAGCCCACCCGCCCTTGCGGTGGAGCGAGACCGAGAACGTGGGTTGGAAGGTGGCTTTGCCCGGGCGTGGCCGCTCCTCCCCGGTGGTACAGGGCGATCGCCTTTGGCTGACGACCGCCACCGAACGAGGCATCCGGCGGACCCGCATTGGGCCGGACGACATGCAGACGGCTGAGCACGTCGCGTTCGGCGCGGTGTGCGTCGATGGTCGGACTGGGGACGTGCGTTGGGAAGCCACGTTGCGTGAGTTGGAGCACCCCGACCCGGTGCATTGGCTCAACAGTTGGGCTACGCCGACGCCAGTGGTCGAGGCGGGCCGGCTCTACTGCGACTTTGGCACCTTTGGCACGGCGTGTCTCGATGCGGAGACCGGTCGCGTGATGTGGCAGGAGCGGTTGCCGGTGGATCACCAGGTGGGCCCGGGCAGTTCGCCCGTGCTGTACCGAGATCTGTTGTTGCTCGTGCGGGACGGGCGCGACACCCAGTACGTTGCCGCGGTGGACAAGCGGACCGGCCGCACCGTGTGGCGGACCGATCGGCCACCGATTAAGGCCTCGAGCAACAACCTCAAGAAGTCCTTCTCGACACCGCTACTCATCCAGGCGGCGGGCAAGACGCAATTGGTGTCACCCGGCGCCCAGTGGGTGGTGGCGTACGCGCCCGAGACCGGCCAAGAGATCTGGCGGGTGCGGCACGGCGAAGGTTTCTCGATCGGGACTTGCCCGGTGTTCGGGCACGGGCTAGCGGTCATCGGCACGGGTTGTTTCAAGGCCCAACTGGTCGCCATTCGGGTGGACGGCGAGGGGGATGTGACCGGGACACATGTGGCCTGGCGGTCGCTGCGACAGGTCCCCGTGATGTCCTCACCGGTGCTTGCCGGGGACGAACTCTACTGGGTATCGGACGAAGGCATGGCGTCCTGCGCGGACGCGAGTAGCGGCGAGGTGCATTGGCAGGAGCGGTTAGGCGGGGCGCACTTGGCGTCGCCGCTGACTGCGGCTGGGCGCGTCTATTTTTTCAGCCAGGAAGGCAAGACGACAGTGGTGACAGCGGGCCGGTCCTTTGCGCGGCTGGCGGAGAACGTCTTGGCGGGACCGTTAGTGGCGACGCCGGCGATGGCGGGTCGCCGGCTGTACGTGCGCACGGACAGCCACCTCTACGCCGTCGGTACGGACTGATTAGCGTAGGGCTTCGCACACGACTCGATTCACCTTGCGCAGGAGAAAAGGCGGGCAACTGAGAGGGGACCTCGGTTGACGCCGTTGCCTCATGTGGAAAACACCGCCAGTCGGTTGCGAGCCAGTGCGCTAGATGCGCTCGAGGGTCACCTCCCGCGCCAGGCGTTCGACCTCGGCGCGTTGGACGTCGCCGGCCATAAGCGTCAGGGCGTTGGCCGTGCCGGCGGCTGCGCCCCAGCGACAAGCCTCACCCAAATCGTCCCCTTGCACCAGGCGCCATACCGCAGCGGCGGTGAAGGCGTCGCCTGAGCCGATGGGGTTCACCGCCCGGATGGGCGGCAGCGTGACGCGCCAGAGCCTTGGGCCCTCGAGGGCGAGCACGGGGTGCTTGCCGGCGGTCACAATCACCCGCTCCGCTCCACGCTCGAGCAGTTCAGCCATGGCGCCGAGCACCGCGCGGTCGTCGGGCAACTCCCGGCCGACGGTGGCCGCCAGCTCTGGCCGGTTGGGTTTCACCAGGGAAGGCCTTGCCTCGAGGGCTGCCTGCAAGCTGGCCCCTTGCGCGTCCACGACCGCCAGCGCCGCGGTTTGACGCGCGAGAACGGTGCCCTCGGCGTAGAAACCGACCGGGCCCTCGGGTGTGAGTGTGCCGGACATTACGAGGGCTCGGCAGTTCTCTGTCTCGAGTCGCGTGCGGAGGATGGCCCGGAGCCGATCATAAGCCGCTGGCTCGACTGGTTGGCTTTCCTCGACCAACTCGGTCTGTGTTCCGGTGGACTCATCGATGACCGTCACGCATTGGCGCGTGGGGGTTGCGACCGCGACAAACTCATGGGCAACGCCCTGCCGGTCCAAGACCGCGCGCACCGCGGCGCCCCGATCCCCGCCCAGGAACCCCGTCGCCAGCGCGTTCGCGCCCAGCACTTGCAGCACTTTGGCGACGTTGATCGATTTGCCCGCCGCACTCTCGAGGGTGATGAGGGCGCGGTTGACGGTGTCGAGCGTCAACTTGCGAAAGACCATCACGCGTTGGACGGCTGGCGTCGGTCCCACACACAAGACGGCCTGCGACATATTCCGGGTCTCGAGGACGACCGGGGTTAAGGGTCGGAGGAAGGCGGCGCGGCCTCGATCTCGAGCCGAGTCCGCTCTCCGACGGTGGCTTGGCCACGGACCACGGCATTGCGCAGCCAGAGGTTGAACAGGTTGGCTGGGGGCAGAGCGCTGTCTTGGAAGCCCGGCGTTTGGGCGAGTTCGGTGTTGGTTAGGACCAGACGGCCGTCGAAAACCACTCGCTGTTCGAGGGCGCGATTGGTGCCGATCGCTTGAAACTGAACGGTGTTGGCCGGGGCGGGCCGAGGCCGCCCCGTGTAGACCGAGCCATCCTGGTCCGTGAACTGCAACTGGTCGCCCACCTGCTCGACGGTGAACTCGTTGAGGACTGGGAGAGCTGGTGGCGAATTGAAGTTCGG